>JANPNT010000332.1:0-2523 GCA_031427655.1 Burkholderiales bacterium | reverse complement strand
CTCGCAGCCTTCAGTTCCGCCACGCTCAGCTTGATCCACTGTGCCTGCGACGTGTCGAACTTTAGCTTCAGGCCCTTCCAACGGAGGGCCGTGAGGTCGATTCCGTCGGCGCTTGCGTCCCCTTTATTTCTCGAAAAACCGGTAGCTCACCGCTTGAGCTTCAAAGTCGCCGAGCAACGCGCCGCGCGGGCCGGTGACTTTCAAGTTGGGCACCAGGGACAGCAACCAAGCCGAGCCCGATGCGGTGCGCGCGGCCCACCAAGCAGTGCCCAGTGCGGTCAGCAGCAGCAGCCCGATCAAGGCCAGCGCCGCAAGCACACCGCGCACACTGCGGCTTCGCGGCGCGCGCTCTGTCTCGGTGTCGGCAGCGTCAGTCGACATCAGGCAAGCCCGTCAAAACGCTATGCCCACGCTTAAATGCAAACGCGCTGCACGCACTTCTTGCCCGTAGGCCACGTCCAGCCGCAGCGGCCCCACGGGGCTGCGCCAGCGCACGCCCACACCGTAGCCTGCGGCCAGGTTCAGGTCGGACCATCGGTCGGCGGCACTGCCTGCATCCACAAATGCAGCCCACCAAAACGCCGGGTAGTTGGGTGAAATGGGGCGTGCAATTTCGGCGCTGCCGGTGAGCAAGATCTTGCCGCTGAACAGCACGTTGTTGACCGTGGGGCCAAGCGAGCGGTAGGCGTAGCCGCGCACCGATTCATCGCCGCCCGCGCGGAACAGCAAGGTGTCTGGCAACACGACACCGTTGGCGGCTTGCACGTGACCGGCCTCACCGCGCAAGGTGGCATACCAGGCGTCGCCCAGTGGTTGATACCAAGTCACGCGCGCGTAAGCACGGCCGAAAGGGCCCTCCAAGCTTTGATTGCTGAACGACTTCCCCAAAGCGGCTTGCAAATTGGCCGTCAAGCCGCGTGTGGGCAAGAGCACGTTGTCCACATCGCGCCAGATCCAGTGGTAGTTGGCGGAAAGCGCGCTGCTTTGCGTGCTGCCCAAAGCGTTGACCAACCTGGAGGTTTGGAACTCTCCAAAATACAAACGCTCGATGCGCGGTGTGTCTTGGGTGCGACCCGCGCGTGCGCTCCAGGAGGTGCGCAGCTCCTCAGTGGAGCGCAGCCGCTCAGCACTGCCCGACAGCAAATTGCGGTATCGGCCCTCCAGCGGATGCGAGGTGAGTTCGCCCGACCACGATTGAATGTCCGGCCCCAAAGCAAACTTGTTTTTGGCAATCCAGCGCGTGCCAAACACGCGGCGGTGAACATGCTCCAGTGTCGCGCGCGGCCCGGTGTTGGCGCTGAAGCCTGCGCCAAGGGTGGCTTGCTGCAAATTCAGTTCACGCACGCGCACCATCACCGCAGCGCTGCTGGCCGTGTCGGGGTTGGCGTCCAGCTCCACCGACGAGCCTTCAAACAGCCCCGACCTCTGCAAGCGTTCTTGAAAATCCAGCAAGCGCTTTTCGCTGTACGGCTCGCCCATCACGAAGGTGGACAAACGCTGCACCGACTGCGCATCAAAGCGCTGCAAACCCTCAATGCGCAGTTCACCCAGCAGGAACAACGGGCCGCTGTCGGCCACCAGTTCAATGTCGGCTTTTTGATTGACTGCATCGACGCGTGCGCTCGTGTCGCGCCAGGTGGCGGCCGGATAGCCCTCGGCGCGCAGCAGTGCAATGGAAGCGCTTTTCGCGGCGGTCCACGTGCTCTGGCGAAATGCCTGGCCCACCGGCAAAGCCCACAGGCCACGCGCTTTGGCGGTGAGCGCGGCGGCGTCTGAATCCCTCCGCTCGGCGGTCTTTTCCAGCGGGCCTTCGAAGCTGAATTTGACGCTGTCAACCACCGTGCGCGGGCCTGGAACCACCTGCACCTTGAGCAGCGGCAAGCCACCCGCGCTTGGCAATTTGTCGACCTTCACTTCCGCGCTGAAATAGCCCTCGGTTTCGAGCAGGGCTTTGGCTTGCGCCGGAACGGCCGCAATCAGCCGGTCGAGTTCTGACGCAGTGATGCTGTCCGTTTCGGGCGCGCTTTGAAAGCGCGATATGTCGAGGTAGGTGGTCAGCAGCGTGCGCAGTTCAGGCGGCGCGTCGACTTCGATGCGGTAAGCGGCCGAAGCGGGTGTGATGGCTGCCCTGGTCGAGCCGGGCACGCTCTCGGGCAGCCATTTGGTCACGCTGGCGCAGCCAGTGAGGCCGCAGGTCAGAAACAGCAATGCCAGTGCACGCCAGGGCGTGCCGGTTCGCATCATTTGCTGAGCAAACGCATGGCCCCGTCAAGGCCCGGCAGCGTGAGCGGGAACATGCGCTGGCTCATCAGCTGCTGCACCACCGCAATGCTCTGGCGGTAACCCCACACGCCTTGCGGCTCGGGGTTGATCCAGGCAAATTTGGGGAAGGCATTGGTCAACCGTGCCAACCATTCGGCACCGGCCTCTTCGTTGTTGTATTCCACGCTGCCGCCGGGCTGCAAAATTTCATACGGGCTCATGGTGGCGTCGCCCACAAAGATGAGTTTGTAGTCTTTGTTG
>JANPNT010000331.1:0-4054 GCA_031427655.1 Burkholderiales bacterium | reverse complement strand
CCACCGACTTCATTTGCGTGGTCAGGTGCGAGTCGGCCGCAGGAAACTTTTCAAAAGCAAAGCGCGGAATTTTCGTGACGACGTAGTCGATGCTGGGCTCAAAGCTCACCGGTGTGGTACCACCTGTGATGTCGTTGCGCAGCTCGTCCAAGGTGTAGCCGATGGCCAGCTTGGCGGCCACCTTGGCAATCGGAAAACCGGTGGCCTTGGAGGCCAGCGCAGACGAGCGAGAAACGCGCGGGTTCATTTCAATCACGACCATGCGCCCATCCACCGGGTTGATCGCAAACTGCACGTTCGATCCGCCGGTGTCCACGCCAATTTCGCGAAGGATGGCGATGCTGGCGTTGCGAAGCAGTTGATATTCCTTGTCGGTGAGCGTTTGCGCCGGGGCCACGGTGATGGAGTCACCGGTGTGGATACCCATGGGGTCGAGGTTCTCGATAGCGCAGACGATGATGCAGTTGTCCGCTTTGTCGCGCACCACTTCCATCTCGAACTCTTTCCAACCGATGAGCGACTCTTCGATCAGCAGCTCTTTGGTGGGCGACAAATCAAGCCCGCGCTTGCAAATTTCTTCAAACTCTGCGGGGTTGTAGGCAATGCCTCCGCCAGTGCCGCCGAGCGTGAAGCTGGGCCGTATCACCATCGGAAACCCAGCTTTTTCGGTGGACGTGCCCACCAGCGCGGTGATGGCAATTTGAACTGAGAGCGCCTCTTCCATCGAATGCGCAATGCCGCTTCGGGCTGACCCCAATCCGATGCTGGTCATGGCGTCTTTGAACTTCGAGCGGTCTTCGGCTTTTTCAATCGCCTTCTCATTCGCACCGATCATTTCGACGCCGTACTTGGCCAACACGCCATGCTTGTGCAATTCGAGCGCGCAGTTCAATGCGGTTTGGCCACCCATGGTGGGCAGCAAGGCGTCGGGGCGCTCTTTGGCGATGATCTTTTCAACCACTTGCCAGGTGATGGGCTCAATGTAAGTCGCGTCCGCCATGTTGGGGTCGGTCATGATCGTCGCAGGGTTGCTGTTGACGAGGATGACGCGATAGCCCTCTTCGCGAAGCGCCTTGCAAGCCTGCGCGCCGGAGTAATCAAACTCGCATGCTTGGCCAATTATGATGGGGCCGGCTCCGATGATGAGGACGCTTTTGAGGTCGCTGCGCTTAGGCATTTTGTAGCTCCTTGGCGGTGGTTTTGGCAGCCACCGAATGGGTGGCCATCAGCGCAGTGAAGCGGTCAAACAAGTAAGAAATATCTTGCGGGCCGGGCGACGCTTCAGGGTGGCCCTGGAAGCAAAACGCGGGCTTGTCGGTGCGCGCCAAACCTTGCAGCGTGCCGTCGAACAAAGACACATGGGTGGATCGCAAGTTGGCGGGCAGCGATTTCTCGTCCACTGCAAAACCGTGGTTCTGACTGGTGATGCTGACGCGGCCGTTGTCGAGGTCTTTCACCGGATGATTGGCCCCGTGGTGGCCGAACTTCATCTTGAAAGTCTGCGCGCCTGAAGCCAGGGCCATGATCTGGTGGCCCAAGCAAATGCCGAAGGTCGGAACACCGGATTCGATCAGCTCGCGCGTGGCCGCCACAGCGTAGTCACAAGGCGCAGGATCACCGGGACCGTTGCTCAAAAACACACCGTCGGGGCGCAGCTTCATCACCGCTTCGGCAGACGTTTGCGCTGGCACAACGGTCACCTTGCAACCGCGGCTGGCCAGCATCCGCAAAGTGTTGCGCTTGACGCCAAAATCGAATGCCACAACGTGAAAGCGCGACTCGGTTTGTTGACCGTAGCCCGCGCCCAGCGACCATTCCGATTCAGTCCACGCGCTCACCTCAGTTTGGCTGACGACTTTGGCCAAGTCCAGGCCCAACATACTTGGCGCGGCCTTCGCGGCGGCCACTGCTTGAGCGACATGCTCCGCCGTGATAGCCACGCCCAACGGCAGCCCCAAGATGCAGCCGTTTTGCGCGCCGTGCGTGCGCAGCAAGCGCGTTAAACGGCGCGTGTCGATGTTGGCAATGGCGACGGTGCCTTCGCGTTTCAAGTAGTCACTGAGAGTCAGCTCGCTGCGGAAATTGGACGCACGCAGCGCCAAGTCTTTGATGATCAATCCGGCCGCATGAACTTTGCTTGACTCGACATCTTCAGCGTTCACACCGTAGCTGCCAATGTGAGGATAAGTGAGCGTGACGATTTGGCGACAGTAGCTCGGGTCAGTCAGGATTTCCTGATAGCCAGTCATCGAGGTGTTGAACACCACTTCACCCACTGTGTGGCCGTCGGCCCCGATGGAAATGCCGCGAAAGACCGTGCCGTCTGCGAGTGCCAGGAGGGCCTGGGCTTGAGGGAACAGCAGTTGGGCGGTCACTAGATTCTCCGTAAAGTACGTTGAATGCGTGCCCAGCTTGGATCTTGAACAGTGGGTTCGCGAAGCATGTAAGCAGAGAAAAAACCTAAGGTGTTTTTCTTGCAAAAACTCGGGCTCTACTTACTAAAAGCGGCGCCAGTCTTGCCGGGCAGGCGGGATTAAATTGATTTAAGGGTAAACCTTTGAATTATAGGCCAGCCCTACCGCAGTTCCGATGGTCAAGCGGAGAGTGCTGCGATGCCCGCTTTCGCAATTTGCGCATCTTCGGGCGACTTCACGCCGCTCACGCCCACCGCGCCAACGCAGTAGCCGTCCACCATGATGGGCACCCCGCCTTCAAGCATGCCTTCCAGCCCGGGCGCGCTCAAGAACGAGGTGCGGCCTTGGTTGATGACGTCTTCATAGACCTTGCTTTCGCGGCGTCCCAGTGCAGCGGTGCGTGCTTTGGCCGGCGCAATGTGCGACGAGATCGGCGCGGCGCCGTCCAAGCGCTGCATCCACAGCAAGTGCCCGCCGTCGTCGACGATGGCGATACTGACCGCCCAGTTGTTTTTCAGGGCCTCGGACTCACTTGCGTCAACAATGCGCTTGACATCGGCCAAAGCCAAAACGGGTTTCTGATTCATCGGGTTTCCTTGCGATGTTGCGTTGAATGAGCAGACGACTTTAGCTGGGTGCATGAAACACGCGGCGGAACTAGAATTCAATCTGCAGGTCTCACAAAAATCGGGTCACGGCCCACACCACTTTCATCCAGGAGTTTCTATGAACGAAGGTTTGCAAAACGCGTATCCCGGCTTGATTGGCACGGCCGGTTCAGTTGAATTACGTAGTCGGGTGCTGCGCAACACTTATTGGCTGTTGGCACTGTCTATGGTTCCCACGGTGTTAGGCGCCTGGGTAGGCGTGTCAACCGGCATCATGAACAGCCTGGGCGCAGGCATGGGGGCCGTGGTGTTCCTGGCTGGCGCGTTTGGCTTCATGTTCGCGATTGAGAAGACCAAAGACTCACCCGCCGGTGTGGCGGTGCTGTTGGCCTTCACCTTCTTCATGGGGCTGATGTTGGCCCGCATGCTGGCGTCGATCTTGGGCTTTCGCAACGGCTCCACACTCATCATGACTGCGTTTGGCGGCACTGCCGCAGTATTCATGGCCATGGCTAGCTTAGCCACAGTGGTCAAACGCGATTTGTCAGGCATGAACAAGTTCTTGTTCGTCGGTGCCATCTTGCTTCTAATCGCCGGAGTAATCAACATCTTCATGCAATCGACCGCATTGATGGCGACGGTGTCGGTCGTGGCGATTGGCCTGTTCTCGGCCTTCATGCTGTACGACATCAAACGGGTGATCGACGGCGGCGAGACCAACTACATCAGCGCGACGTTGGCGATTTACCTGGATATTTTCAACGTGTTCCAGAGTTTGTTGGCCTTGCTGGGGATTTTTGGCGGCGAAAGGGATTAAGCGCGCAGCGTGAAGTCGGACGGCGGGGGCTGAGCGCTTCGCTCAGTCGAACAGCGGGGGTCCTTTGGGCCCCCTTATCTTTTGGGCCTTTAAGCTCTCTCGAAAACTGCCATCGACTCCACATGCGCGGTGTGCGGGAACATGTTGACCGCGCCGGCGGCCGTGCAGCGGTAGCCAGCCTGGTGCACCAGCAGGCCGGCGTCGCGGGCCAGCGT
>JANPNT010000330.1:0-5099 GCA_031427655.1 Burkholderiales bacterium | reverse complement strand
GCCGGTGGCGTTGACGCAAACGGGTGCTAACACCGCCGCCATCGGCAGCTTCACCATGAAGCGGCTTGATTTCAAGATTGGCGACGGCGATTGGGGCGACACCTCGCTGGTGGCCAATGACGTGCAAGTCAAATTCAAACTGAATCTCAGCGGCGTGTCTGCTCTTTAAGCGCCTGGGCGCTGTGAGCAACTCACTTTATTTCCGTATCTTTTCAAAGTTCATTCCACCAACGCACTGACCCACACCATGAAAAAAAAACTCCTCCTTGCAGCATTGATCACCGTCGCCGCTGCAGGCTCAGTCCAAGCTCAAAACGCCAACTTCACCGTGGAACCCACGCACACCTTCGTGACGTTTGAGGCCAAGCACTTCGCCACCTCCACCAACCGCGGCCGCTTCGACAAGACCGAAGGCACGATCGCGCTGGACCGGTCTGCCAAGCGCGGCAGCGCCGACATCAGCATTGACATGGCCTCTATCAATACCGGCACCGCACCCTTCAACACACACCTGAAAGGCAAAGACCTGTTCAACGCGGTGGAGTTTCCGAAAGCTCAATTTGTGGGCGACAAGTTCAGCTTTGAAGGCGAAAAAGTAACCGCTGTGGCGGGCAACCTGACACTGCTGGGCAAGAGCCTGCCCGTCACCCTGACCGCCACCAACTTCAATTGCTACGACAGCACCATGCTCAAACGTGAGGTCTGCGGCGGCGACTTCGAGACCACCATCACCCGCAGTCAGTGGGGCATGGGCTGGGGCTTGGCGTTTGGCATTCCCGACAAAATTCGCCTGTTGATTCAAGTCGAAGCCGTCAAGCAATAAGCGCAACTTCTTTGCGGCGTTAGACCCCGCGAAGACCTTGCGAACACCCCGCGAACACCCCGTAATTGGGGTGTTTCGCCGTGTGGGTGCAAAAAATCTGAGAGCAACGCGGCATCATCGCGAATGCCTGATTTTTCACCCCAACACATCACACCCGGACAGCCTTGGCCGATGGGTTCAAGTTGCACCACGCTCGGTGTCAACTTCGCGGTTTTTTCAGGGCACGCACAGTCTTTAGAGCTTTGCATTTTTGACGCCACCGGCGTTCATGAATTGCAGCGCATCTGCTTCCCCTCGCGCAGCGGCGATGTCTGGCACCTGCATCTGGACGGTGCTTCAGCGGGCTTGATCTACGGCCTTCGAGCGCACGGCTTGTGGCAACCTGAAATTGGGCACCGCTTCAACCCCAGCAAGCTTTTGCTCGACCCTTGCGCGCGCGAAATTGTTGGTGGCAGCGTCGGTAGCTTCGAGTGGCGCGATGAGCACTTCGCCTGGAACCCACGCGACAACGCTGCGCATGCATTGAAGGCACGCGTGGTGGACGAAGCCCATGAGCTTGAATTCGATTGGGCCGGTGACCAAGCGCCGCGCACGCCGGTGGCTGACACCTTGCTGTACGAGCTGCACGTGAAAGGTTTCACACAGCAACACGACGGCGTTCCCGCAGCGCTTCGCGGCACCTACGCCGGGCTGGCCAGCCCTGCCTCCATCGGCCACTTGAAGCGCTTGGGCATTACCGCCGTGAGCCTGCTTCCGGTGCACCAGCATCTGGACGAACAGCGTCTGGCAGCGCAAGGCCTCAGCAACTACTGGGGCTACAACACGATTGGTTTTTTTGCGGTCGAGCCCCGTTATGCCAGCGGTCTGCGTGGTCAGTCCGCGCGTGATGAATTCCGCGCCATGGTGCGCAGCCTGCACGCCGCAGGCATCGAAGTGATTTTGGACGTGGTGTTCAACCACACCGCCGAAAGCGACGCCGACGGCCCCAACTTGAGTTGGCGCGGCCTCGACAACCGCAGCTACTACCGCAGCCTGCCCGACCAACCCGGCGTGCTCGACAACCTTACCGGCTGCGGCAACGCGCTCGACCTGCGCCACCCGCGCGTGTTGCAGCAGGTGATGGACAGCCTGCGCTATTGGGTGGGCACCATGCACGTGGACGGTTTTCGGTTCGACTTGGCACCGGTGTTGGGCCGAGGCGACCACGGCTTTGACGCACGCGCCGCCCTCTTCCAAGCCTTGGCGCAAGACCCGTTGTTGCAAGGCGTGAAGATGATTGCCGAGCCCTGGGACATCGGGCCCGGCGGCTATCAGCTGGGCAAATTCCCCTCCGGTTGGTTGGAGTGGAACGACCGATTCCGCGACACCGCTCGCGGCCATTGGCTGGGTTTCCAGATCGACCAGAGCACCGACCGGGGCGAACTCGCGCAGCGCTTGACGGCATCGGCCGAGCTGTTCAACAACCATCACCGCGAGCCCGCCGCATCGGTAAATTTCATCACCGCCCACGACGGCTTCACGCTGCGCGATTTGGTCAGCTACAACCACAAACACAACCACGCCAACGGCGAACACAACCGCGATGGCCATGGTCACAACTTGAGCTGGAACTGCGGTGAAGAAGGGGTCAGCTCAGACGCGGTGGTGGTCTTTCGCCGCGCCGCCTTGCAACGCGCCTTGCTGGCCACGCTGATCCTGTCGCAGGGCACGCCCATGCTGTGCGCAGGCGACGAGCTGGGCCACAGCCAAGGCGGCAACAACAACCCTTACTGCCAAGACAACGCGACCACCTGGATCGATTGGTCAACGGCCGACGACAGTTTGATTTCCTTCACCGCAAAGCTCATCCAACTGCGCCGCGATTGGTTGCCACTGGCCAACCGATGGCTGCGAGGCGAAGCCGATGCGCAGGGCGTGCATGAGTTGTTGTGGTTGCGCGGTGATGGTCAGGAAATGCACCGCGACGATTGGCGCGATCCGCAACCCGGCGTGTTGGGTGCGTTGATCGGCAAACCCGGCAAGCAAGTTGATGCACAGCACAGCGCCTTGTTGATGCTGATCAATGCCGACGCGGCGGAGCGAGGTTTTCAGTTGCCAGGGCCAGGTTGGCGCGTACTGATGGACAGCAGAGTGAACACTCAATCTTCGGCGGATCTGACGCCATCGCAGCGATTGACGCTGGCTGGACGCAGTGTCATGTTGCTTCGCAGCGTGGGTTGACGTGCTTCTGGTCCCGGGCATGAAAAGCCTCTTGCCGTAGGCAAACACGGCCAGCGTGTTGGGGCCGATGGTTTCGCGGCGCATAGGTGCACCCAGCAATTATTCGTAAAACGCTTGGGCACGCGCGATGTCGAGTGGACGAATTTCAAACCAACTGAGCGCGCTGGCTTGTTTGGTGGTGGTGACGGATGCGGTAGATGTGGTGGCGGTTGACGTGTCAGCCATGGCCTGCTCCAAAAGAGTGAATGCGGAGCAGCGATGGTGACGAGCGCCTGCTGACAACGTGGTGTCAGCAGGCGCTCAGACGGCCACCGTCTGGCGCACCGCGTGCTCCCAGTTCAGCATCAGCTCCCGTGCCCGATCGCGCGACATCGTCGGGCGGAAGATGCGCTCAACTTGCCATTGGGCGCTGAGTTCGTCCAGGCCGCCGTAGACGCCGCAGGACAAACCGGCCAAATACACCGCGCCCAAAGCAGTGGTTTCGATCACCTGCGGACGCACCACCGGAATGCCCAACAGGTCTGCCTGAAACTGCATCAACAGGTTGTTCACGCAGGCCCCGCCATCGACGCGTAGCTCGGCCACCGGCGAGCCGCCTGCGGCCACGGCATCGCGGCTCATGGCCAACAACAGCGCCGCGCTTTGGAAGGCGATGCTTTCCAGTGCCGCGCGCGCGATATGCGCCACGGTGCTGCCGCGCGTCAGGCCAACAATGGCACCGCGTGCGTCTGCGTTCCAGTAGGGCGCGCCCAAGCCGGTGAAGGCAGGCACGAACATCACGCCGCCGCTGTCGGGCACGCTCTCGGCCAAGCTTTGCACTTCGCCGCTGCCTTTGATGGCTTGAAGCCCATCTCGCAGCCACTGCACCACCGCACCGCCAATGAACACGCTGCCTTCCAGCGCGAATTCGGGTGTGGCGGTGGCTTGCGCCGCGCTGGTGGTGATGAGGCCGTTGGTGGAAGTTTGAAATTGCGCGCCGGTGTGGGTCAGCATGAAGCAGCCGGTGCCGTAAGTGTTTTTGGCGAGCCCGGCTTTGAAACAAGCTTGGCCGAACAGCGCGCTTTGTTGGTCACCCGCGACCCCGCCGATGGGCAGTGACGCACCCGCAAATGACGCACCCAAAAACTGCGCTTGCGTGCGGCCGTAAACATGGCTGGACGGATGCACCTCGGGCAGCATTTCGCGCGGTATGGCTAGCAACCCCAGCAGCTCATCGTCCCACTGGTTGGTGTGCACGTTCAGCAGCAAAGTGCGGGACGCGTTGCTGACATCGGTGGCGTGTACTTTGCCGCCAGTCAGGTGCCACATCAACCATGAATCGACCGTGCCAAACGCCAGCTCGCCGCGCTGCGCGGCGGCGCGTGCGCCGGGCACGGTGTCCAAAATCCATTTGAGTTTGGTGCCTGAAAAGTAGGCGTCCAAAATCAAACCGGTCTTGGCGCGGAAGGTGGCCTCCAGGCCGTCGGCACGCATGCGTGCGCAGGTCGGCTCGGCGCGACGGTCTTGCCACACGATGGCGTTGTAGACGGGCTCACCGGTTTTTCGGTTCCACACCACCGTGGTTTCGCGTTGGTTGGTGATGCCCACACCGGCAATGTCTGACGGCGAGATGCCCGACTTCGCCAGCGCCTCTTGCGCGGTGGCGAGTTGACTGCTCCACAGCTCTTTCGGGTCGTGTTCCACCCACCCGGGTTGCGGAAAAATTTGCCTGAATTCGCGCTGCGCCATCGCGACGACGTGCCCCTGCGCATCGAACACGATGCTGCGTGAACTGGAGGTGCCTTGGTCTAGGGCGAGGAGGTACTTTTTGGTCATGAGGCTGTTGTGTGTTGGCTCAAGCGCAGACGATGGTGTTGACTCCCGCCGCGCTCAACAGTTGAGGAAACGGCGCAGGGGGTGCCGTGTCGGTGAAGAGCATGTCCACCTCATCAATGCGCGCCAGCTCCACCATCGCGGGGCGGTTGAACTTGCTCTGATCGGCCGCCACCCACACCTCGCGCGAATGTTCAATGATGGCGCGCGACACCTTCACTTCGCGGAAGTCGAAGTCGCGCAA
>JANPNT010000329.1:0-5738 GCA_031427655.1 Burkholderiales bacterium | reverse complement strand
AGTCCCCCATCAAGATCTTTGGCGCGAATGTGCTGCCCATGGAAATTTTGGTGGTGGTCGGTGCCATCCTGATGATGCTGGCTGTTGAGTTCTTCAACCGCAAAACCATTTACGGCAAGGCCGTGGTGGCCACATTCAACGACCGCGACGCGGCCAAGTTGATGGGCATCAACACCGGCTTGGTCATCACCTTTTCCTACGCGCTATCGTCGATGACCGCCGGTTTTGCGGGGGTGCTCATTGCGCCCTTGACCCTCACCGGCGCGACCATGGGTGCAGTGTTGGGCTTGAAAGCTTTCGCCGTGGCCATCATCGGCGGTCTGACCAGCGGAATGGGCATCGTCGTGGGCGGAATCATTTTGGGCGTGGCCGAAACCACCACCGGCTTTTACTTGAGCACGGGCTACAAAGACGTGCCCGGCTTGGTCTTGTTGTTGATCGTGCTGGCTGTGCGTCCGCAAGGTTTGTTCGGCAAAAACGCGATCAAGAAGGTCTGAACATGAAGCGCAGCACCTTGCTACTTTCAATCGCCGGCATCGCCGCCCTTCTGCTGTTTCCCATAGGCATCCACAACCCGTACTACATCCACCTGCTCGAGACGATCATGATCTACGCGATCGTGTTGTTCGGTCTCGACATCGTGGTGGGCTACACCGGTCAGGTCTCGCTCGGCCACGCGGGTTTGTTCGGCATCGGCGCTTACACCGCTGGCGTGCTGGTGTTCAAACTCGCCGCGCCGTTGTGGATCACCATTCCGGCGGCCGTGTTGATCACAGCAGGGTTCGGCGCGCTGTTGGCGCTGCCTGCGCTGCGCGTGTCAGGCCCCTATCTGGCGATGGTGACTTTGGCCTTCGGCACCATCATCCAAATTCTCATCAACGAGATGAGCTTCCTCACCGAAGGCCCGCTGGGCATCAAGCTGGAGAAACCCAGCATGTTCGGCCACAAACTGGACGAGCGCGAGTTTTACTGGTTGGTGGTGGCCTTGATGGTGGTGTCGTGCCTCGTTGCGCACCGCATTCTTCGGTCGCATTTGGGTCGCGCGTTTGAGGCTTTGCGCGGCAGCCCGGTGGCGTCTGACTGCATGGGCGTGTCGGTGTACCGCTACAAGGTTTACGCTTTCGTGATCAGCGCTGGTTTTGCAGGTTTGGCAGGCAGCTTGTACGCTTACTCCGAGCAGTACATCTCGCCCAATTCTTATAACTTTGAGCTGACTGTGCTGTTCCTGCTGGCCGTCATCATGGGCGGGCGCAAGAGCCGCATCGGCTCGATGGTGGGCGCCGCCATCATCGTGTTGCTGCCCAAGCTGCTGGATGACATTGAAATGTTTCGCTACGTGTCAGTAGCGCTCGCCGTGTTGGTGGTGATCGTCGCTGTGCTGGGTGTTCAAAAGGGCCGCACCACCTGGAAGCAAATGGCCATTCCTTTGCTCGGCAGCGTGGCCTTGGCGGTGTTGTCGTTCTGGCTCAAAACCATGACCGACTGGCGCTTGTCCATCTTCGGCGTGATCATGTTGTTCGTGGTGTATTACCTTCAAGACGGCATCGTCGGCTTTGTGCGCAGTGCGCTGAACTTGAAGCGCGCCCAAGCAGAAGGCGAAGTGGCTGGTGTGGCCTTCAAAGGCGCGGATGCTTTGTCCACCAGCTCAGGTTCAGGAGGCGAGATTTTGAAAGCCACCGGTGTGCTGATGCAGTTTGGCGGCTTGAAGGCGTTGAACAATGTCGACCTCAGCATTCAGCGCGGCACGATTCACGGCTTGATTGGCCCCAACGGTTCGGGCAAAAGCACCATGATGAACGTGCTCACCGGCATCTATGTGCCCACGGCTGGTGAGATCAACTTTGCAGGCCGTTCGGTGGTGGGCCGCACCTCCAGCGACATTGCGCTGTCAGGCATTGCGCGCACCTTCCAAAACGTGCAGCTCTTCGGCGAAATGACGGCGCTGCAAAACGTGCAGGTGGGCTTGCACCACACCTTTGCCAGCAACTTGCTCGATGTGTCGCTGCACACGCCGCGCTACCTGCGTGAAAGCACAGCGGCCACGCAGCGCGGCTTGGGCTTGTTGAAGTTTGTGGGCTTGGAAGACTTGGCTTTTGAAGAGGCGCGCAACCTGCCCTACGGCAAACAGCGCCTGCTGGAAATTGCTCGCGCTTTGGCACTCGACCCGCAGCTTTTGTTGCTGGACGAGCCCGCCGCTGGCCTGACCGCGCCCGACATCAAAGAGCTGATAACGTTCATCCGCAAAATCCGGGAACACGGTGTGACGGTGATCCTGATTGAGCACCACATGGACGTGGTGATGAGCATGTGTGACACCGTCTCGGTGCTCGACTTTGGCCAAAAGATTGCCGAAGGCGGGCCCGCCCAAGTTCAAGCCGATGAGAAGGTGATTGAAGCCTATCTCGGCGGCACCGCAACTTAAGCCAAAGCAAGGCACCTCACCATGTTGCAAATCAAAAATCTCGTCGCCGGTTACGGCAAAGTTCAGGTGCTGCACGGCATTTCCATCCACGTGCCCAAGGGCAAAGTGGTCACGCTGATCGGCTCTAACGGCGCGGGCAAAACCACCACCATGCGCGCCATCTCGGGAATGATTGCGCCCACCTCGGGTGAAATTTCGCTGAACGGCACGCGTGTGGAAGGCAAAGAGTCCTACGACATCGCCAAGCTCGGTTTGGCACATTCGCCTGAAGGACGCCGCGTGTTTGCGACGATGACCGTGAACGACAACCTCATCCTCGGCGCCTTCCCACGCTTGACCGGCAGCCGCCCCAAAGGCGACGTGGCGGGCGACCTGGAACGCGCACTTGATTTGTTCCCGCGCCTCAAGGAGCGCCGCTTGCAATTGGCTGGAACGCTGTCGGGTGGTGAGCAGCAAATGTTGGCCATGGCCCGCGCGGTGATGCTCAACCCCGATGTGGTGCTGCTGGATGAGCCGTCGATGGGCTTGGCCCCTATCTTGGTTGCCGAGGTGTTTCGCATCATTGCGCGCTTGAAGAGTGAAGGCGTGACCATGCTGTTGGTCGAGCAATTTGCCGCCGCCGCATTGGCCGTGGCCGACTACGGTTACGTGCTGGAAAACGGCCGCATCTCGGTGCACGGCCCGGCCACGAAATTGCGCGACGACCCGGCAGTGAAGGCGGCATACCTGGGCGGCAGCGGGTCCCATTGAGATGGATGGCGCGCAGGCTCTGAGCACGCTGTGGCGCGCTGCGGACTTGCCTTTGGGAGCGCTTGATAACGCGCGGCTTACCGGCACCGATCCGGTGCTGGATTCTTCATTTGCGGTGGGTGCGGCAGCTCAGTCTTCCGTCTGCGCCGCAGCCTTGGCTGCAACCCAACTGGGCTTGCAGCGAAACGGCATGCAACAAGCCATCACGGTGGACATGCGAGAAGCCGCACTGGAATGCTTTTTCCGCTTCACAGTGGACGGCAAAACTCCCGAGCTCTGGGACAAGTTGGCCGGCGTGTATCCCTGCGCCACAGGCGGGCTGGCGGGTGCTTGGGTTCGGGTGCACACCAACTTTGCGCACCATCGCCACGACTTGCTGCGACTGCTCGGCCTGCCGGAAGGCCCACGCACCACGCGCGAATCCGTAGCGCACGCCTTGATGCAGTGGGATGCGTTTGCACTCGAAGAGGCGGCGGCGCAACAAGGCGCATTGGTCGCGGCTTACCGCACGGCTGCGGAGTGGCAAGCTCATCCGCAAAGCGCGGCGCTGCGCGAGCGCGAGGTGGTCAGCATCGAGAGAATCGCAGATGCACACCCGCTGAATTGGCCCGCCCTCGCGCCATCGGCGCGCCCTTTGTCCGGCCTGCGCGTGCTCGAACTCACCCGCATCTTGGCAGGCCCCGTGGCAGGCAGAACCTTGGCGGCTTACGGTGCTGACGTGCTCATGGTGAACAGCCCTTTCTTGCCCAATATCGACGCGATCATTGACACCAGCCGAGGCAAGTTGTCTGCGCTGGCCGATCTGCGCCGAGCCGAAGACCGCGCAGCGTTTGATGCGGTGCTGTCCGAAGCTCACGTCTTCATGCAGAGCTATCGGCCCGGCTCCCTGGCCGATCTTGGCTACAGCGCTGAGGCCGTTGCCAAAAAGCGGCCCGGCATCGTTGTGGTGTCGCTGTCGCCCTACGGCGAAACCGGCCCGTGGGCGAATCGCCGTGGCTTCGACTCTTTGGTGCAAACCGCGTGCGGCCTGAACCACCAAGAAGCGATTGCCGCTGGTGACAGCAAACCGCAAGCCTTGCCGATGCAAATTCTGGACATGGCATCGGGTTTTTTGATGGCCTTCGGCGCGCAGGCTGCCTTGCTAAAGCAACAGCGCGAGGGCGGCAGTTGGCATGTGCATGTCTCGCTGGCGCGAACCGCGCAGTGGCTGCGCGAATTCGGTCGCGTGGACAACGGGTTCAACGAGCCAGCACCTGATTTCAGCGGTTTGATGCAGACCTGCATGAGTGGCTAAGGTGAGTTGACCGCCTCGCGTCATTCGGCGCGTTTTTCACACACGCCCCCCGGATGGGACCGACCGTCCATGCCGCCGGGCAGCCATGCTTTGCACTGGCCTGTTGACTGACGCGATCGAAAGGGCTCATGCGAAACTCAGGTTTGAGTTTTCCCACGCGTTTTTAAAGTGAGCACCGCCGCAGTGAGCCTTGTTTTCCCCCACACCTTTGTGCCTTGGTTCCGTGCGGTGGCGCCGCACATTCACGCTTATCACGGCAAAACTTTTGTGGTGGCAATTGCGGGTGAACTCATCGCCGCGGGCAAGCTGAATTCGTTCGCCCAAGACCTCGCCATATTTCACGCCATGGGCATCAAGCTGGTGTTGGTGCACGGTTTTCGGCCGCAGGTGAATGAGCAGTTGCGCTCCAAAGGGCACGAGGCGCGGTATCACAACGGCCTGCGCATCACCGACGCCGTGGCGCTGGACTGCGCACAAGAAGCTGCCGGTCAATTGCGCTTTGAGATTGAAGCCGCGTTCTCACAAGGCCTGCCCAACACGCCCATGGCCAATGCCATCGTGCGCGTGGTGTCGGGCAACTTTTTGACGGCCCGGCCGGTGGGCATCGTGGACGGCGTGGACTTCATTCACAGCGGCGTGGTGCGCAAGGTCGACAGCGCCGCCATCCGCAGCGCGATTGACAGCGGCGCCATGGTGTTGTTGTCACCGTTTGGTTTTTCGCCCACCGGCGAAGCCTTCAATCTGACCATGGAAGACGTGGCCACCAGCACGGCGGTTGCCTTGCAGGCCGACAAGCTTCTCTTCATCACCGAAGTTGCGGGCATTCACGAAGACCTGAACGACGCGGACAGCGCCATCGACACCGAAATGGCCCTGGCCGAAGCCGAGCGCCTGCTCGCGCAGCTGCCCCGGCCCACGGTGGCGACCGACCCCGCGTTTTATTTACAACACTGCGTGCGCGCCTGCCGCGGCGGCGTCGAGCGTTCGCACATCTTGCCGTTTGGCACCGACGGCGCACTGCTGATGGAAGTGTTTACCCACGACGGGATCGGGACGATGGTGGTCGATGAAAAGTTGGAGAGCTTGCGCGAAGCCACGGCCGACGACATCGGCGGCGTACTCCAACTGATTGAGCCGTTTGAGCAAGACGGCACCTTGGTCAAACGCAGCCGCACCGAGATTGAGCGAGACATTGGGGTGTACACCGTGATCGAACACGACGGCGTGATCTTTGGCTGCGCGGCGCTCTACCCATATCCAGAATCGCGCACG
>JANPNT010000328.1:0-13531 GCA_031427655.1 Burkholderiales bacterium | reverse complement strand
ACGCCCGTGACCATCATGATGAAGGACCTGCGCGCTGAAGCGGCCGTAGAGCCAGCGCCTGTGTCCACCAGCGGCGTCACCAAAGAAACCCAAATCATTGCCATCTACGGAAAAGGCGGCATCGGCAAAAGCTTCACGCTGGCCAACCTCAGCTACATGATGGCGCAGCAGGGCAAGAAGGTTTTGCTGATTGGCTGCGACCCCAAAAGCGACACCACCAGTTTGCTGTTTGGTGGCAAGGCTTGCCCCACCATCATCGAGACGTCGTCGAAGAAAAAACTCGCTGGCGAAGCCGTGGCCATTGGCGACGTTTGCTTCAAGCGCGACGGTGTGTACGCCATGGAACTCGGTGGTCCCGAGGTCGGTCGCGGTTGCGGCGGACGCGGCATCATCCACGGCTTCGAGCTGCTTGAAAAATTGGGCTTCCACGACTGGGGCTTCGACTACGTGCTGCTCGACTTTATGGGCGACGTGGTGTGCGGTGGCTTCGGCCTGCCGATTGCCCGCGACATGTGCCAAAAGGTCATCGTCGTGGCCAGCAACGACCTGCAAAGTTTGTACGTCGCCAACAACGTGTGCTCGGCTGTCGAATACTTCCGCAAGCTCGGTGGCAACGTCGGCGTGGCTGGCATGGTCATCAACCGCGACGACGGCACCGGCGAAGCCAAAGCCTTCGCCGAACAAGTCGGCATTCCGGTGTTGTCGGTGATTCCTGCCAACGACGACATCCGCCGCAAGAGCGCCAGCTACGAAATCATTGGCCGCCCTGACTCAGTTTGGGGCCCGATGTTTGCCGAGCTCGCCGAGAACGTCGGCACCTCGCTGCCGATTCGTCCAAAACCCATGACACAAGACCAGTTGCTGGGCTTGTTCTCGGCCGACACGGTGGGTCGCAACGTGGTGCTGGAACCTGCTACGCAGTTCGACATGTGCGGCAAAAAAGAAGTTGTCAAAGAAACCCTCGAAGTGGTTTACGACGAAGCCTGAACCTGAACCCGAACCTCAAAAAGCCGATCATGAATTCCGTCACCATTCCCATTGTTCCTGTCAAAGTGCCCACCGCACTTGAAGGTGATGGCATGGGTTGCCACTCCGGAGGCGACGCCATGCTGGCAGCCGCCAAAGCCTCTGGCAAATCAGACGTGTTGGATCAATACGCGGTCGACTATCCGAAAGACCCCAAAGCCGGTCCGCACGATCAGCCGCAAAGTATGTGCCCTGCGTTTGGTTCACTGCGCGTGGGTTTGCGCATGCGCCGCACCATGACGATTCTGTCGGGCTCGGCCTGCTGCGTTTACGGCTTGACTTTCACCTCGCATTTCTATGGTGCGCGTCGCAGCGTGGGCTACGTGCCGTTTAACTCTGAGTCGCTGGTGACGGGCAAGTTGTTTGAAGACATCCGCGAAGCGGTGCACCAACAAGCCGACCCGGCCAAATTTGACGCCGTCGTCATCATCAATTTGTGCGTGCCCACTGCCAGCGGTGTGCCGCTGCAAATCTTGCCGAAAGAGATCAACGGTGTGCGCATCATCGGCATCGACGTGCCGGGTTTTGGTGTGCCCACTCACGCAGAGGCCAAAGACGTTTTGGCCGGGGCGATGTTGAAGTACGCACGCCTTGAGGTGATGGCCGGCCCAGTGCAAGCACCGCGCAATTTCGACGCCGCCGCCCGCGCCGCCAAGCCGAAAATTGCACTGCTCGGAGAGATGTTCCCGGCCGACCCCATGATCATCGGCATGCTGCTCGAACCCATGGGTTTGGCGGCTGGGCCTGTGGTGCCCACCCGCGAATGGCGCGAGTTGTATGCCGCGCTCGACTGCGCCGCAGTGGCCGCCATCCATCCGTTTTACACCGCCAGCGTGCGTGAGTTCGACGCCGCAGGCCGCACGATAGTGGGCTCTGCGCCTGTGGGCCACGACGGCACCGAAACCTGGTTGCAGGCCATCGGCCAATCGGTGGGAATTTCGCAAGACAAGATCGACGCCGCGAAGAACAAGTTTTTGCCCGCCATCAAAGGCGCGCTGGCCAAGTCGCCGATCAAAGGCCGCATCACGCTCAGCGGCTATGAAGGCTCAGAGTTGTTGGTGGGCCGCTTGTTGGTGGAAAGCGGTGCCGACCTTCGCTACGTGGGCAGCGCCTGCCCCCGCACACCGTGGAACGAAGCCGATTGTCAGTGGCTGGAATCCAAAGGCGTGAAGGTTCAGTTCCGCGCTTCGCTGGAACACGACTTGAGCGCTGTGCACGAATTCCAACCCGACTTGGCCATCGGCACCACGCCGGTTGTTCAGGCCGCCAAAGAGCTGCGCATTCCGTCGCTGTACTTCACCAATTTGATTTCTGCGCGCCCCTTGATGGGCCCCGCAGGTGCAGGTTCGTTAGCCACCGTCATCAACGCCGCCATCGGCAACAAAGCGCGTTTCGAGAAGATGAGCGAGTTCTTCGGCAACGCCGGAACCGGCCACGCCACAGGTGTGTGGGAAGCAGCCAACGGCGTGCCTCAGGACCGCCCTGAATTCAAGGCCGACCAGCGCCGCATGGCCATCAAGCTTGCGAAAAAACGCAAAGCTGAGGAGATGGTCTGATGTTGGTTCTCGATCACGATCGCGCAGGCGGCTATTGGGGCGCGGTGTACGTTTTCACCGCCATCAAAGGTTTGCAAGTCGTCATCGACGGCCCTGTCGGTTGCGAGAACCTGCCTGTGACTTCGGTGCTGCATTACACCGACGCGCTGCCTCCGCATGAGCTGCCGATTGTGGTGACAGGCCTGGCTGAGGAACAACTCGGCCGCGAAGGTACCGAAGGTTCGATGCGCCGTGCGCACGCAGCGCTTGACCCCGACTTGCCGTCGGTGGTGGTCACCGGTTCCATCGCCGAAATGATTGGCGGCGGCGTGACACCGGCTGGCACCAACCTGCAACGCTTTTTGCCCCGCACGATTGACGAAGACCAGTGGCAATGCGCCAACCGCGCCATGTTCTGGTTGTGGTCTGAGTACGGCATGAAAAAAGTGCCTGCGCGCAAAGCTTTCGCTGATCGGCCCGTGGGCGAAAAGCCGCGAGTCAACATCATCGGCCCCAGCTACGGCACCTTCAATTCACCGAGCGACTTGGCCGAGATTCGTCGCATGGTGCAAGGCATCGGTGCCGACATCAACATGGTGTTCCCACTGGGCAGCCACTTGGCCGATGTGTCCCGTTTAGTCGAGGCCGACGTGAACATTTGCATGTACCGCGAGTTCGGTCGCATGCTGTGCGAAGCGCTGGAGCGGCCTTACCTGCAAGCGCCCATCGGCTTGCACAGCACCACCAAGTTTTTGCGCAAGTTGGGAGAGCTGTTGGGCTTGGACCCGGAGCCTTTCATCGAGCGCGAAAAGCACACCACCATCAAACCGATCTGGGACTTGTGGCGCTCGGTGACGCAAGACTTTTTTGCCACCGCCAGCTTTGCGGTCGTGGCGAATGAAACCTACACCCGCGGCATCCGTCACTTCATGGAAGACGAGATGGGCATGCCCTGCAACTTCGCGATTTCGCGCAAGCCGGGCGAAAAAACCGACAACGACGAAGTGCGTCGTTTGGTGAAAGAAAAAACGCCCCTGGTGATGTACGGCAGCTACAACGAGCGCATGTACTTGGCTGAGTGCAGCGCAGGCATGATGCGGCCCACTTTCATTCCTGCGTCGTTCCCGCTGCCCATCATTCGCCGCCACACCGGCACGCCGTTCATGGGCTATTCGGGGGCCACTTATTTGGTGCAAGAGTTTTGCAATGCGCTGTTCGATGCGCTGTTCCACATCTTGCCGCAGGCCGCAGAGATGGACGCGATCGAAGCCACGCCAAGTCGTGTCGCGGGTGGCGTTGTGGAAACCTCAAACGCGATCACAAACGCGAGTTCTCTCCAAGCCGTCACCTGGGACGACGAGGCCCACGCCCAGCTCGAAGAATTGATTGAAGCCCAGCCTGTGCTGGTGCGTATTTCTGCGGCCAAGCGCATGCGTGACCAAGCGGAGCGCGCTGCGCGTTCGCAAGGCTTCACCCAAGTCACGGCCTCGCAAGTCACCACTTTGTTTGGCCGCGCACCGGTCACCACCATTGCATGAACGCCGCCGCATTTGCACACGCAATCGCACCCGCAGCAGCGTCGTTCTGCCCGAATCGCTCAATTGCATTGAGTGACCGTCCACTGCTGCAAGGTCGCAGTTTTGGGTTAGTCCGTGTCGCATGTTGCGCCACGGTTTACGCCGCAAGGCAAATTTGGAGGACTTTCAAACATGGCTGAGAAAGTACACCCGTCAGGACTGACGGACGACGAGTGCCAAGAGTTCCACAAGTACTACATCCAAGGGTACTTGCTGTGGGCCGTGGGTGCGTTATTTGCCCACAGCTTGGTGTGGATCTGGCGTCCTTGGTTCTGAACTAAATAGCAGGAGAAAACAATGGCTCTTCAACTCACTCAGGCGCACGACGCAAAGACTCAAGGCTCTCTTGAGGGCTCACGCAGTATTTTCGTGGTGATCTTCTTCGCCTTTTTGGTGATGGCCATGGTTTACCTGCTGTGCGGCCAGAACTGGCGTACCCAACTGCCAGGGGCAGAGGGCACAAGCTCGGTGTTCAACGGTGTCAAAACCGCTGCCTACACCGTGATGTCTGAATTGTTTTAAACGAGAGGAATTCAATATGTGGCGTTTTTGGCGAGTTGTCGATCCCCGCAAGGCGATCATCGGTACCGGACTCATGATCGCAGTCGTTTCGACGAGCATCCACCTGATCCAGGTCAGTGGCGATCGGTACAACATCAATACATGGCATCCCGACACGGTGAAAACCGCGAAGGCAGCGCAAAACGCTGCATTGCCACCATCGAAATAACAGCCTCGGCTGCTTTATGGGCGGACGCGCGCGGGTCGGTTTTGAACGCTGCGTCTGCCAACCCTTAGACCCATTTTTTTACCCCATACTTTCTTACCCAAGAACTGTCATCGTCGCAAAAACGAATGCGCAGTCGGAGGACACCACATGGCCATGCTGAGCTTTGAGCGCAAGTACCGAGTGCGCGGAGGAACCATCCTGGGAGGCGACTTGTTCGACTTCTGGTTGGGGCCGTTTTATGTTGGTTTCTTCGGCGTGACCACCGCGTTCTTTTCGATCTTGGGCACCGCCATGATTCTCTGGAGTGCGGCCATGGGCCCCACTTGGAACTTGTGGCAAATCAATGTATCCCCACCTGACTTGGCCTACGGCTTGCGCTTCGCGCCGATGATGGAAGGCGGGTTGTGGCAAATCATCACCGTGTGTGCGGTCGGTGCATTCGTTTCATGGGCACTTCGTGAGGTGGAGATTTGCCGCAAGCTGGGCATGGGCTACCACGTGCCGGTGGCCTTCGGTTTTGCCATCTTGGCTTACGTGACCTTGCAAATCATTCGCCCGGTCTTGATGGGTGCCTGGGGGCATGCATTTCCCTACGGCATTTACAGCCACCTCGACTGGGTCAGCAACACCGGCTACCAGTACTTGCACTTTCACTACAACCCGGCGCACATGATCGCGGTGACGTTGTTCTTTGCCACGGTGTTGGCCCTGTCGATGCACGGTGGTTTGGTGCTCTCAGCCACCAACCCAGGTAAAGGCGAAGTGGTCAAAACACCGGAGCACGAAGACACCTTCTTCCGCGACTTCATTGGCTACTCGGTGGGCACCTTGGGCATTCACCGCGTCGGTTTGTTCTTGGCGTTGGCAGCGGTGTGGTTCTCAGCACTGTGCATCGTCATCAGCGGCCCGTTCTGGACCGGTGGCTGGCCCGAGTGGTGGAGCTGGTGGCTGCACCTGCCGATCTGGGGCAAATAAACACAACACAAGACAGGCGTGTCGTTGCTGAGTGAACCTCGGGCAACGACCTTCCCTCGGTGAGCCGATGCGCGGAGCATCAAAGGGCTCAAAGGAGACACACAGATGGCTGAGTACCAAAACCTTTTCACAGACGTGCAACCGGTGGGCCCGGTGCACGACGGAATTGCCCTGCCGCGCGGCGACTGGAAGCGCAGCGGCAAGCCGTTCTTAGTTCACCTGTTGGGTCGCATCGGAAACGCCCAAGTGGGCCCGATTTATTTAGGCACTTTGGGCGTCGCGTCGATCTGTTTCGGTGCGCTGGCTTTCAACATCATGGGCATGAACATGTTGGCCTCGGTGGACTGGAATCTCCTCCAGTTCGTGCGTCAGTTGTTCTGGCTGGCCCTGGAGCCGCCTGCGCCTGCATTTGGTTTGAACATCGCGCCGCTCGCACAAGGCGGTTGGTGGAATATTGCGGGCTTGTTCCTCACCATTTCGCTCATCTTGTGGTGGGTCCGCACCTACCGCCGCGCACGCCAACTGGGTTTGGGCACACACGTGGCGTGGGCCTTTGCGGCGGCCATTTGGTTGTTCTTGGTTTGTGGTTTGTTCCGCCCGGTGCTCATGGGCAGCTGGTCAGAGTCGGTGCCGTTTGGAATCTTCCCGCACCTGGACTGGACCGCTGCCATTTCGCTGCGCTACGGTAACTTGTTCTACAACCCCTTCCATGCCTTGTCCATCGTGTTCTTGTACGGCTCAGTGCTGTTGTTTGCGATGCACGGTGCCACGATTTTGGCGGTCGGTCGCTACGGCGGCGAACGCGAAATTGAACAAATCATCGACCGAGGAACGGCTTCTGAACGCGCTGGCTTGTTCTGGCGTTGGACGATGGGCTTCAACGCCACGATGGAATCTGTGCACCGTTGGGCTTGGTGGTTTGCGGTGCTCTGCCCGTTGGTTGGCGGCGTCGGAATTCTGCTGACAGGCACCGTGGTGGACAACTGGTATTTGTGGTCGGTCAAGCACCACGTCGCTCCGAGCTACCCCGCCATCCTGCCCGTGGGCATCGACCCAACGTTGTTGATCGGAGCCAAGCCATGAGCTCAGCCGTGAAAGTGTTTCAAGCGCTCCGAACCGTGCTGACGGCAGGTGTTTGCGCTGCCGTGCTGTCGGCCTGCGAGCGCCCGCCGATTGAGGTGGTGCAAACCGGCTACCGCGGCACGGCAATGCAACAAATCTACAACCCTCGCACCCTTGCCACGCAGGTGGCGATCAACACGGCTCCGCCTGCACTGGAAGCGGCCAGCGACGACGGCCCGCGCGCCAAAGACGTTTACCAAAACGTCAAGGTGTTGGGCGACTTGAGCGTGGGTGCGTTCACACGCCACATGCTCACCATCACTCAGTGGGTGTCGCCGGAAGCGGGCTGTACCTACTGCCACAACGCACAAAACTTTGCCGATGACAGCCTGTACACCAAAGTGGTGGCACGGCGCATGCTGCAAATGACGCAGAACATCAACGGCAATTGGCAATCACACGTCGGCAAAACTGGCGTGACCTGCTACACCTGCCACCGCGGCAATCCGGTGCCTGCGCAGTATTGGTTCGCACCCAGCCCGAGCAAATACACAGGCGGAAGCCTCGCCGACAAATCGGGCCAAAACCAGCCGATGAAGACAGTGGGCTACAGCTCACTTCCTTACGATCCTTTTACGCCGTATCTGCTGAACAACCAGCAAATTCTGGTCAACGGCAACAACGCGCTGGCCATGACTGGCGACAAGGCCAACCGCAGCTCAGTGAAACAAACTGAACACACTTACGGTTTGATGATGCACATGTCCAGTTCGTTGGGCGTGAACTGCACCTACTGCCACAACACCGAGAACTGGCAGTCGTGGGCACGGCCACAGCGCGGCAAGGCGCACTACGGCATCAACATGGCGCGTGAAACCAACAACGAGTACATGGTGTCACTGACCAGCGTTTTCCCAGCCAACCGCAAGGGCCCTGAAGGCGACGTGGCGAAAGTGAACTGCGCCACTTGCCACCAGGGTGCCTATAAACCGCTGTACGGTGCGCAAATGGCCAAAGACCACCCAGAGCTGTTGTCGCTGGCTCCAGCCGTGATCGCCAGCACCTTGCCACCGCCCGTCGCAGAAACCCTGCGCTCGGTGCTGTACTTTGATGTGGCCTCGCCCGTGTTGAAAGACGAACAGCAAAAGGGCTTGGCTCAGGTGATTGTTTCGCTGCTTGCAGCACCGGGTTCCAAAGCGGTGATCTCGGGTTACCACTCTGCCGCTGGCACCGTCGCCCAAAACCAAGAGCTGGCCAAACAGCGTGCCTCCACGGTGCGTGACCAGTTGCTGTCGGCTGGCATTGCCGAAGCGCGTGTGGTGCTGGAGAAACCTCAAATGGTGGAAGCCAACGCCGCTGGCGAAGACGCTGCAGCGCGTCGCGTTGAAGTGACCGTCAAGTAAGCGCTGAACCCCAGCGCCGTACGCAGTCAATTACGCAGTCAAACTGGCATCCAACGAAAAGCGGTGTTGTGAACATGTTGCACAACACCGCTTCTTCCATTTTTGAGCCCAGCACAACCGCCGCGCTGCGTGATTCCAATGCGGCATCCGTGGTGCAAGTTCTGTTGTCACAGCCCCGCGGCTTCTGTGCCGGTGTGGTGCGCGCGATAGAGATTGCCGACCGCGCGCTAGAGCTACACGGCGCGCCGATTTTTATCTTTCACGAAATTGTTCACAACGGCCATGTGGTGGCCGACCTGAGCCAACGCGGCGTGGTGTTTGTGAACGAGCTCAGCGAAGTGCCCAGCGGCGCAGTGACGATCTTCAGCGCACACGGCGTGTCGCTGGCAATGGTGCGTGAAGCGCAGTTGCGCGGCCTGAATGTGATCGACGCCACCTGCCCTTTGGTGAGCAAAGTGCACCAGCAAGCGCAGCGCTACAGCCGCTCTGGCCACACCCTCATCGTGATTGGTCATGCAGGCCATGAAGAAGTGGAAGGCACCCTGGGCCGGGTCAACACGACAGTGCATTTGGTGAGCAACCAAACCGACGTGTTGAATCTGGATTTGCCTGCCGACGCACCGTTGGCTTACGTCACGCAAACCACCCTCAGCGTGGACGACACGCGCGACATCATTGCTGCCTTGACGCAGCGCTTCCCGCACATCAAAGGCCCGAACACCGACGACATTTGCTACGCCACCCAAAACCGCCAAGACGCGGTGCGCGAGTTGGCCAAGCAAGTCGAGTTGATTTTGGTGGTCGGCTCATGCAACAGCTCCAACGCCATGCGTTTGTTCGAAGTGGCCAAGCAACAAGGCGTGGCCGCTTACTTGGTGCAAGACGAGTCTGAGATCAACCCGCACTGGCTGACCAGCCTGCAACGCATCGGCGTGACCGCTGGTGCGTCCACGCCTGAAGTGCTAGTGCAGCGAGTGGCTCACCGATTGAGCCAGTTGAGCGCCGCCAACGTCTTGCAGTCTGACGTGCTCAACCCCGGCCTCGAAGAAGGCATCGTCTTCCGACTGCCGGTGGCCTTGCTGCGGCGCGCAGCGTGAACCCGGCCACCTCCTCGCGCAGTGCGGCGCACTCGCCGCGCAGCGGTGATTCAAGGGAAATGCCGCGCAGCAGTGACTCACCTGAAGCGCCTCACCTTACTGCGGGCACCCAAACCGCAGGCAGCGTGGTGGTGGTGGTGCTGGTCGACTTCAAAGCAGCCTCTACTTTGTGGGGCTGGTCACGCTTGGTGATGCAGCGCTGGCCTCTTCGTTCCATCCCGGGCATGAAGTTCTCCAAAGTGCTGGGCAGTGGTTACGACGGTGGCTTTGGCCTGCGTCCGAGCCGCACGCGGCAAGGCTTGTTTTTGGGGTTCGACACAGAAGCCTCTGCGCGCGATTTCATCGCCGCCTCACCCATCCTGACCGCCTACCGCAGCCATGCGCGCGAGCTGTGCACGGTGCTGCTGCGCGTGTGTTCGTGTCGCGGAAGTTGGTCGGGTGCCAGCTTGGAAGTCACCACTGAGTTGCCTGCTGACGGGCCGGTGGTGTCGCTCACCCGCGCGTCGATCCGCCCGTGGCGGGCGCGCCAGTTTTGGCGCATGCAACCGGCGTCTGAGGTGTCGCTGCACGCTGCGCCCGGCGTGTTGATGGCCACTGGCGTGGGCGAAGCGCCGCTGCTGCGCCAAGCCACTTTCACACTCTGGCAAAACGTGGCCGCGATGAATGCTTACGCGCGCTCGGGCGCGCACCAGGAAGCCATTCAAGCGGCCTACGGCGGCGGCTATTTTTCAGAGTCGATGTTTGCGCGCTTTGTGCCTTTGGAAATTACGGGGGTGTGGCAAGGCAAACGCTATGGGTAGCCGCGCCACCAAACACGTCGTCGTCATCGGCGCAGGCATCGGCGGCTTGGTCAGCGCCCTGCTGCTGTCGCACCGCGGCTTGCGAGTCACCCTGGTCGAAGCTGCTGCCACACCCGGCGGCAAAATGCGCCGCGTCATGGTGGGCGACCAGCCGGTGGACTCCGGCCCCACGGTGTTCACCATGCGCTGGGTGTTTGAGCAAATTTTTGCCAGCGTGGGTGCGTCACTCAGCAACCACGTGCAGCTGAGCCCACTGCACATCTTGGCGCGACACGCATGGCGCGACTGTGAAAAGCGCCTAGACCTGCACGCCGACATCACGCGATCCA
This sequence comes from Burkholderiales bacterium, assembly GCA_031427655.1. Lineage (GTDB taxonomy): Bacteria > Pseudomonadota > Gammaproteobacteria > Burkholderiales > Burkholderiaceae_C > JANYJJ01. Next base: position 2,997 of record JANPNT010000328.1, on the reverse strand, counting down.
CCGACGCCATCGCGCAGTTCAGCTCACCCGCCGAAGCCAAGCGCTTTACCGAGTTTTGCGCGCAAGCCCAGCGCATTTACCAACACCTCGAAGGCCCCTACATCCGTTCATCGCGGCCCAGCATGGTGAACATGGGAGTCGACCTCGGCCCCGCCGGTTTGGCCGCGCTCGCCAGCTTGGGCCCGTTTGCGTCGCTGTGGTCTTCGCTGGGCAAATACTTTCACGACCCCCGCATGCAGCAACTGTTTGGCCGATACGCCACCTACTGCGGCGCGTCGCCGTGGTTGGCCCCGGCCACCTTGATGCTGGTCGCGCACGTGGAGTTGGACGGCGTTTACTCAGTGAATGGCGGCATGAACGCCTTGGCCGTGGCCGTGGCCAAACTCGCCGAGGCGCAAGGCACCGCGCTCCGCTACCACTGCGCGGTGAGCCGCATCCTGACCAGCCACGGCAAAGCCTCGGGCGTCGAATTGGCGAACGGCGAACAAATTCAAGCCGACGCCGTGGTGTTCAACGGCGACGCCAGCGCGCTCGAACAAGGCCTGCTCGGCAACGCGGCTGGGGTGCGTGAAGCCGCAGCACAAACAGCCCGCAAAAATCGCTCGTTGTCGGCTGTCACGTGGTCGGTCAACGCGCGCACCAGCGGCTTTCCTTTGGTGCGCCACAACGTGTTTTTTGAAGCCGATTACCAAAGCGAATTCACTGACATCTTTCAGCGCCGACGCTTACCCAGGCAAGGCACTGTCTACGTCTGCGCGCAAGATCGCGGTGACGCAGCCGAATCACACCACAGCGCGCCCGAAGGCACCGAGCGTTTGCTCCTTCTGGTCAACGCCCCACCCGACGGCGATATCGAAAATCCGAACTCTACCGAGACCCGAGCATGCCAAGACCGCAGCCTGCAGCTTTTGGCCCACTGTGGCTTGAACCTCGACATGAGCACAGCGCAGATGGTGCAAACCACACCGGGCGATTTCAACCGCTTGTTTCCGGGAACGGGGGGAGCCTTGTATGGCCAAGCGTCACACGGATGGATGACGCCGTTCCAGCGTTCGGGCGCGGCCAGCAAGCTGCCGGGCTTGTACTTGGCCGGGGGCAGCGTGCACCCGGGGCCGGGGGTGCCCATGGCGGCGTTGTCGGGCCAACTGGCGGCCGAGACGTTGATGGCACACCTCGTTTCGACCAAGCCGTTGGGCCGGGTGCGTATCTCTGGTGGTACGTCGACGCCATCAGCGACGACGGCCAACACGCGCTCAGCCTCATCGCTTTCGTAGGCAGCGTGTTCTCGCCCTACTACGCCGCAGCCTTCAAAAAACATGGCCCCCAAGTGGACCCAGAAAACCACTGCGCCCTCAACGTCGCCCTGTACGGCGCGGCCGGCAAACGCTGGACCATGACCGAACGCGGCGCACGCCACATCCACCGCGAGCGCAGCCAATTCGACATCGGTCCCAGCCGCCTGCAATGGCGCGGCGACCATTTGCAAATTGACATCGATGAAGTGGCCATGCCCCTGCCCCGCCGCGTGCGCGGCAGCATCCGCGTCTACCCCCAAGCCCTGTGCACCTACAACGCCGCACTCGACGACCAAGGCCGCCACCGCTGGGGCCCCATCGCCCCCTGCGCCCGCATTGAAGTAGCCATGGACAGCCCCGCCGCCAGTTGGAAAGGCCAGGCTTACTTGGACAGCAACGAAGGCGACGAGCCCGTCAGCGGCCCCTTCAAAGTGTGGGACTGGTCCCGCGCCGCCATGAAAGACGGCAGCACCGCCGTGATCTACGACGTGCAATTGCAAAACGGCAGCAACCGCTTGCTGGCAGAACGCTTCAAACCGAACGGCGACGTAGAGGCCTTCGATGCCGCACCGCGCCAGCCCTTGCCCCCCACCCTGTGGCAGGTGGGCCGCAACATGCGAAGCGAAGCGGCCGATATAACAAAGGGGACGCTTCCCTATGAGCCAGCCAGCGTCAGGGAAACCCTGGAAGACACCCCCTTCTACGCCAGAAGCTTGGTCAACGCCACGCTGTTGGGCGAGCAAGTCACCGCCGTTCACGAAACCCTGCAACCCCAACGCCTCAAAGCCTGGCCCATGGGCTTTATGCTGCCCTTTCGCATGCCACGCCGGAGTTGATGCACAAAGCCAGACCCGACACAGACACCGACACCGACACAGCCACGGCCCAACCCACCCGCCCGTCCCGTTCGGGCTGAGCCAGTCGAGTCCAGCGTGAACCTCAGAAGCCCCCGTTCAGGCTGAGCCTGTCAAAGCCCGCACCCAACCGCACCTCAAACCCAAGCCCAAATGGTCTCCGGCGAAACCCTAAAAATCATCCATGTCCTGGCCGTGTGCCTGTTCCTGGGCAACGTGGTCGTCAGCGGCACCTGGGCGGCCCTGGCCGAGCGCACCCGCAACTACGAGGTCATCGCCTTCAGCAACCGTTTGGTGCTCGTCACCGACGCCCTCTTCACCTTCACCGGCTCGCTCTTGGTGGTGGGCACAGGCTATCTCATGGGCCAACGCTTCGGCGGCGCCGCCAACCAAAGCTGGATTGCCTGGAGCTACGCCCTGCTCGGCATCAGCGGTGCCATTTGGGCCATCGTCCTGGTGCCCATCCAGCTGCGCCAACGCAAAATCCTGAAGCGCGACAAAGCCATCACGCCTGAGTATTTGCGCCTGTCAAAAATTTGGCAAACCGCAGGCGCGATAGCCACCATCGTGCCACTGCCAATCTTGTATTTGATGATCACGAAGGGGGCTTGAGGGGCGTCAAAGCGCATCGCGATCGCTGGCAATCGCCTTGACAGTGCGCGCAATCCGGTAGCGTAAAAAACCGCAACCTAGCCCTCACCATCAAGCGGCAAGACTCATCAGTTGCGCCCGCTGTCTTAAAACAGCCGCCACAACCGCCTCAAAGGCGAGGGCGAACAAGTTCAAGACGAACAAGTTGGGGTGCTGCGCCTCGATGCCGTGAGGTGTCACAGCTGATGCGGGAAAGT
>JANPNT010000327.1:0-4463 GCA_031427655.1 Burkholderiales bacterium | reverse complement strand
GATGAGAAGAAAGATGCCGGACAGGTTTTAAATGATGGCAAACTTACAAGAGCCGGATTTAGTCATTCTCTTGAAGAAGCTGTCAAATCAGCATCTGTTAAATTCGCACGTGTTAAATTCGCCTCCATCAAACTAGCACCTGTTAAATTACAACCTTTCAAGTTTGTACCTTGCATTTTAGCTCCTTGTAAAATAGAAATGGGGACAAAGGCCCCGAGAAACGCTCGAAAGTGGCGCAGATGCGGCCCCTAAACCCGATTCTTTGAAACGTACTCGCTGAATCAACTGATTCGGGGACGCTGGCATTTTTGGAAGTGAATTGCGCAGACCTTCCATAGCGAGAAGCGTTTATCCGCCGCACAGACAAAGTAAACCGGAGTCTGAATATGTCGGCGGCGGATAAACTTTTGGACTGAACCGTCGAGCCCGGAGCTGGCATTCAAGGCGGTGACGGTAACGGTAACGATGGGCGATTTAAGTTTCAAGTGTCGCGTTGCGCCAGTCAGGACTCAGCCTCGCCGAGCGGGGCGGTGCTGTATCTGGAGGGGCCAGCAGAAACCCAGCGTCACGCTTTTTGCATCCCGCACCAGCGACTGAACCCCAAGCCATCACCCACCCTTCCGAATCAACTGCCCCTCAGCCTGCTCATCTTTAGAAAACCGCCCTTCCCACCTATCCCCATTGGCCCAGGTCATCATGCCAGCGCCGTCTTTCAAGCCGTCGCGCCATTGCCCTGAGTACACGTCGCCGATTTTCCAAGCGAAGCGGCCTTCGCCGTCGGGGCGGCCGTTTTTGAAGTTGCCTGTGTAGGTGTCGCCGCTGGCGTAGACCATGCGGCCGGTGCCGTGGGGCACGCCGCTCTGGACAGGGCCTTCGAAAATGTCGCCGTTGGCGAATTTGAGGGTGCCTGCACCTTGGGCTACGCCTTGCAGCCATTCGCCTTCGAAGCGCTGACCGGCGGCCCACGCGTAGACGCCGCGGCCGTTGGGTGAGCCGCGTTGGAGTTGACCGGTGAACTCGTCGCCTGAGGCGTATTTCAAGACGCCCTGGCCTTGCGGCAGGCCGTCTTCAACGCGGCCTTGGTAGCGGTTGCCGTTGCTGAACTGCATGAGCCCCAACCCGCGCGGTTGGTTTTGTTCCCACTCGCCGGAGTAGCGCTGGCCATTGGCCCAGATAAATTGGCCTTCGCCTTGACGTTGACCTTGGACCAGCGTGCCGTCAAAGCTGTCGCCGTTGTCCCACACCACCTTGCCGCGACCGGAGTAGGTGGTGCCGCTGCCGCTGCCGTCGACGCTGAAGCTGCCCGAGAACCGTGCTGTGCCCGCGACAAACTCGCTGGGCAAGGCGTCGGATTTGGTGGCGACGAGTGCAGGCGTTGGGGCACCGCTCGCTTTGCCGAGGGTGGGCAGGCCACCTGTAGAAGCAATAGGGAGGGCAGTGGGGAGGGCAGTGCCAATGGCGACACTGGTTGCTGCTCCGCCCGTGCCCACGCCAAGGGCCAGTGCCGAAGGTGCCGAAGCGTCCGCCGCTGGGGCCACGCGCGGCGCCACGGCAGCCAAGGTCGAAGGTGTTGCAACGCCGGGCTCGCGCGTCGCCACCCAAGCGGTTCCGCGCTCACGGGCAATCGTTTGGATGTTGTTGCGCGACACTTCCAAAGCGCTACCACGGCATTGACCAGAGGCGTCGCGCCAAGCTGTTTCAGCCAGCATGGAGGCGCGCGTTTTTTCTTCATTCGGTGCCGCCACTGCGGCGCGCAGCTTTTGCGACAGCGTGCGCGCGCGGTCGAACAGGGGCGCGCAAAACTCGGTGTTGTGGCCGTCGGTTTCGGCTTCCTCGCGGCGCTTCAAGGCTTGCTGTTGTTGGTTGCCCGTACAGCTTTCAGCGGCCAGTTCCCACATGTTTTCGGCCTTGCGGTAGAGCAGTGAGGCGTCCGACCAGCGGCGCTCGGTGGAGGCTTGTTTGGCCAGCTCGTGCAGAGCGTCAGCGTCTTTATGAGAGCTGGCGCATTGCGCGCCAGAGTCGAGCAGCTCGTTCAAGGCACCGCGTGATTTGCGGCTGTCTTGCAGGTTGCGCAGGGCGCGTTCTTTGGCGCGGCCGGTGCAAGCGTCACCGGCGCGTTGCCACAGGTTGATGGCTTCGTCGAACAGCGCCGACAACTCGCCAGCGCCTTTGCGCTGCGTCTGCGCGGTGGCGGCTTTGAAGTCGGCTGACATGGCTTGGTCAGTGAGCGGACGGCAGGGGTCGACGCTTGCGACAGGCACAACTGCCACCGGTTCTGCTGCGGGCGCAGCGACAGGCGCGGGCGCAGGCGCAGGTACGGGCGAAGGTACGGGCGCAGGTACGAGCGTATACGGCTGAGCAGTTTGAGCACTGGCCCAAGTCGTCAACACGCACAAAACTGTCGCTAAAAAAGTGTCACGGAAAGCACGAGTGGCAGTGTTCATTTGACTTTCTTCGACTCCACAGGAAGGTCCAACATGCCGTCGATCAAACCTCGGGCAAAGGGCAAGGTGCTGGCGGCCTCGGCAGCATCGTCGAAACTGAAGGCCATCGGCTTGGACGCCAGCGGCATGTCATCGTCGGGTACCACCAAAGCCACGGGCCGAAGCCCTTTCAACGCGGCCACCAGTTCCTCGCCCCGGCCTTGGCTTTGCACCAGCTTGTCGAGCGACTGCATGCGGTCGGGGTCGAACACCATGGCGTTGGAGGTGGAGCCGTTTTCGATCAACTTTTGATGCAAGCGAGCGCCCGCAAACGGATCGGCCTGCAGGGTTTGCATGCGGGTGTAAGCCCAGGTATCGGCACGGTCGAACACGGTGGCGGCCACGCGCGCCACGCCTGACAGCGAGGTGCGGTGGGCAGCCGCCATTTGCATGGCACCGACCACTTGCTTTTGGGTGAGTTGCTTGGCCACTTCGCCCACCGATTCGCGAATACGACGCTGTGCGATGGCTTGCGCTTGTTCCAGCAACTGGCGCTTCAAGATTTCAGTGGCCGCCGCCGCCGCTGCTGACTTGGCCGCCACCACCGCCGCTTCTGCCGCCAAGGCCGCGCCTTTCAGGCCCGACGCGATGGTGGCAATGTCGTACAACGAGCCGATGATCTTCACGCCGTAGTGGTATGTCTTCATGCGCGCGCCACCTTCTTCAGACAAACCCTGCGACCACAGCACTGTCCACAGCGCTTCGTCGTCGGTCAGGCCTGCAGCTGACACCTCGATGGGGTGCAGGCTAAGTAGCCAGTGATAGTCCTGCGCGTTGGGCGTGCCGGGCGGGGCAAAGCGAGCGTAGCCGCGGCAGACCTTGAAGGGCTCCAAGCGCGCGGTTTTGCCGCCCAAGGTTTTCACGTCGAAGGGCTTGCCGTCGTCGCGGCGCTCGGCCAAGGCGAGCGTCATTTTTTCGGCGTTGTCGGTTTTAAAGCCCGCAATTTCCACCAGCTTGTCGCCGATTTGCAGCGGGGTTTCGGGGTGTGCGCCGGTGATGGTGAGGCGTTCGTCCACGTTAAGCGCGCGCACCCAGGCTACGCGCTCGTTTTCGTTCCAGCCGTAGCTGGTGGCCACGGCGATGGGCAACTCCCATTGCACGTCGCAGGCGGCGTCTTTCAAGGCCGCAGATCGCACGATGGCCGGGCGCAATGAGCGCTCGCCTGCACCGTAGTGGCGCATGGACTGAAGCAGCACTTCATCCACCTTGCGGCCGTCGTCTACCGTGTACTTTTGGGTGCCGCAGGCCGACAGCATCGCGACCGCAAGCAACAGCGGAAAGAGGATGTATCGGCTTTGGAGTGAATGTCCGCTCGACGCGGCGATTGAAATGGACATGCCGCACCAGAACAATGAATACCGAGTGCCAACTGGACACGAGCCACGCGCCGTCGAAGAGTGACATCGTGGTGGGCGGTGAGGGTTTCGAACCCCCGACCCCAACAGTGTGAATGTTGTGCTCTACCCCTGAGCTAACCGCCCGAATTTTGCTGTCTTGGCGTGGCTTCTTGTTAAAAGAAGCCACCTGAGTACAGCGCAAAATTATGCCACAAGGGCCTTCCAAATCGTCTTGCCGCCAGATGCTTGGTCCAGCGTTAGCAGCATCGCGTCGTGGGCGGCGGCCTCAAGTTCGTTTGCGGCAATCACGCGCAGATCAAAACTGGCGAAGTCCACAACCTGCAAGGCCGCGCCAGAAGTTGAGGTTTCCGTGGCATCGATCACCAGCGAGTTTTGGCCGCGCGTCATGCGGACGTAGACCTCGGCCAACAAGCCTGCATCCAACAGCGCTCCGTGCAAAGCGCGGTTGGAATTGTCGACCCCCAGGCGTTTGCACAGCGAGTCCAAAGAGTTGGATTTGCCAGGGAACATTTCACGCGCCATGGTCAGGCTGTCGGTGACACTGGACACGCAAGTGGCGAAGGGGCCGCGCTGCACACGCTTGAGTTCGGCGTTCAAAAACCCAACGTCAAAGTTGGCGTTA
>JANPNT010000326.1:0-8839 GCA_031427655.1 Burkholderiales bacterium | reverse complement strand
AAGCGCGACTTCCCGCAGCTAACGATTGTGTTGAACGGCGGCGTGACCCTAGAGGCGCACATTGCCGAACACCTGACGCACGTGGACGGCGTGATGGTGGGCCGCGAGGCCTATCACAACCCCTGGGTGATGACGGCGTGGGACGAGCGCTTCTTTGATTCCGCCCCGAACACGCTAACGCGCGATGCCGTGGAAGCTCAAATGGTGAGCTACATGGCAGTTGGTGTGGCGAATGGCGAGCCGTGGTCGCGCACTTCACGCCACATGCTGGGCCTGCGCAACACGCTGCCGGGTGCGCGCACGTGGCGGCAGGTGTGGTCCGACCATCGTCACAAAGACAGCGCGCCTTCGCTGGTGAGCGCGCTGGCTCGTCAGCGTGCGGACGGCGTGGTCAAGTTGGCGTCTGTGCCGGAGCCTGAGCCAGGCCAGGTCGCCAGCACCACGCCGAGCAGCGCCAAGGAAAACGCGGCCCCCTGAACGGCGCTGACGCGCTCGCCCAAAAAAACCACGCCCACGGCAGCGGCGGTGATGGGCAGCAGCACGGTGAACACCCCGGCGTTCGACGCGGGCACGTGCTTCAAGCCCGTCATCCACAGCCACACCGTGACCACGCTGGCGGCCACTGCATAGAACACCAACAGCGACCACGATTCAACAGGCACGGCGCTGAAATCAAAGCGCAGCGCTTGCCAAATGCCCAAAGGCGTGACCAGCGCCAGGCCCCATAAATTGATGAGCGCGCTGATGCGTTTGGGTGACACCTTGCCGGTGAGTTTTTTACCGATCACCACGTAGATGGCTTCGCAAGTGACGGCGGCCATCAGCATGAGGTTGCCCAGCAATGAACTGCCCTCGGTTCCACGGCTCAGGGCGGGATCGTGTTGGGCTGATGGCCCAAACCAGGACACCAGCGCAATGCCGCCCACAGCACAGGCGATGCCCAGCATCGTGCGCGTGGCGATGCGCTCCTGCAAAAAAACCCGCGACAACAGCGCCACCACCGCCGGGATCGCGGCCATGGTGACGCCTGCGGCCAGCGCCGAGGTGAGCGCCATGCCGTAGAGCATGCAGATCGAAAACAAGAAGTTGCCGAAAAAGGATTCGAGGAACAGCAGCCAGCGGTCGCGCGGGCTGAGTGGGGCCTCATGCGGCGTGCGACGCGTCCAAGTTGCCATCGCCACCGCTGCAATGCCAAAGCGCATCCACGCCAACAAGAACACCGGGAACACCGTCACCAACAGCTTCGACAAGCCCACGTAGCCACCCACCAAGGCCATGGCGCTGGCCAGGCAGAGGTAGGCCAGCCAAGGGCGTTTCTGATTGGTCATGGTGCGGATCTTCTAGCTGGAGCTCTGAAAGCCAGAAATTTAAAACATCGCGCCATAGCGCGCCAGTTCCCAGCCACTCACGTGCCGCGCGTACTCGGTGCAATCGTCGCGTTTGAGTTGGCAAAACTGCTCGCGCAGGGTAGCGCCCAAGGCGTCGGCGATGACCTCATTTTCTTGTAAGGCATCAATGGTTTCATTCAAACTTTGCGGCAGCACGTCGATGCCGCGCAAGCGGATGTCGGTGATCGAGAGTTTGAACAAGTCTTCACTGCAGGCTGGGCCGAGTTTGAGTTGGCGGTCAATGCCGTCCAAGCCCGCAGCAATGAAGGCGGCAGTGGCGAGGTAAGGGTTGGCCGATGCATCGGGTACGCGCCACTCGAATCGTCCGCGCAAGGTGCGAACAAGCGCGGTGCGCTTGTTCGGCCCGTGGGCCACGTAGGCGGGTGCCCAGCTGGTGCCCGAGATCGACTCGCCCACCGTCAGCCGTTTGTAGCTATTGACGGTGGGCGCGGCCAAGGCGCACAACGCGGCCGAGTGGTGCAGCACGCCGGCGATGAAGTAATGAGCAAGCGGTGACAAGTCGCTGCTGTCGTTGTCGAACACGCATTTCGCACTGTCACCTGTACCCGCGCGGTCGCCGTCCCACATCGACACATGAAAGTGCATGCCGCTGCCGGGCTGGACGGCGAAGGGCTTGGGCATCATCGAGAACACCATGCCTTCGCGCTCGACCAACTCGTGCGCGGCCATTTTGAAGAGCATCAAGTGGTCGGCGCTGGTCAGCGCGTCGGCGTGGTGAAATTTGACCTCAAACCGGCCGTGAGCGTCTTCATGGTCGGCCTGAAAGATGTCCAGGCCGCAGGCGGTGAGGCCGTCGCCCAGTTGCTTCAGAAACTCACGTTGACGCGGCAGGCTTTTCAGGTCGTAAGACGGTTTGTCGAGTTGGTCGTTCGCATCAAACGGCGCATAGCCTTCAGCCGTTTTGCGCAGCAGAAAAAACTCGGGCTCGATGCCGGTGCGCAGCACCCATCCGCGCTCGGCCAGGCGCGCAATTTGGCGGCGCAGCACTTGACGCGGGCAGGCGTCAAACGGCTCACCGGCCACGAAGCTGTTGCAAACAATGCGCGCGTAACCCGGCATCCAAGGCAAGGCGCGCGCAGTATCTGCATTGCCACGGCCGTAGTACTCCGACCGTGGGCCGGTGCGCGGCAAGCCGGTGCCCCAAATGGAGGGGCCTGCAAAACCGACGCCGTCACGCAGCCACAAATCGAGTTGGTTTAGCGGCACAAACTTGCCTCGCGCCACGCCGTGCAGATACAAATTGACGGCGGTGTCTTTGGTGCTGAAGGGTGTCAGCGTGATCAGGTTGCCCGCTGCATCGGCTGCGCGCAAATTGGTGGCTTTGCCGTGAACGCCTGCAAAGCCAAAGCCTTGGTAATCGCCGCGCGAATAGTCCACGCGGTAAGCGATGACGGGAGTTCTTTCACCCGACTGGGGTTTGCTGGCATTCATGTTGGCCGGCACGATCTTGCTGATCCATTTGCCGCTGCTCAATTCCACACCGGCACCGGTGTAGGCCACGGGCAAGGTGAAGTCGAACAGCATGTTGTGGGTGATGAGTTTGTTCTGGGTGGACGGCAAATACTCGCAGCCCGACCAGTCTGGAATTTGGCCGGCGATCAAGCGCGTTTTCAGGTCACCCAAAGGCAACGACACGCTGGCTTCATGGACGATGGAATTGCCGTCAAACGACGAGCCCGCACCGCGGTTGGGCATCAGCGTCAAACGCCACTTGGTGCCACCGTCCATTTCCTTTTGCAGGTCCAAACTGGCCGACCCGAAGTAGGAGTTGTCGTGGTTGTAGCCGTCGGATTCCACCTTGTCCAAAAACTGAAAACCGGCGCGTTGTTGGCGTTTGTTGTAGATGTAGGTCGGGTCGATGTAGCTGCTGAATTTGAGGCCGCGCAGGCCAGATGCTTCGCGCGCGTCTTCAATGGCTTCGGCCTGAGGTGCGATGCGGCTGAAGTCGGCGGCTTGCTCCGGCGTCATGCCCCATTGAGCGCCAGATGCAGCGCCTGCCGCAGCGCCTGCAGGCTTGGCGGTTTGCGCCGCGCCCAGTTTTTGTTCCAGTTCCGTCACCTTGGCGCGCGGGCACGCAACTCGGTTAAAACTTCTGCGTTGGTTTGCGCCCGCACGGTGGTGGGGAATGCGGCCGTGATGGCCAGCGGGAAGGTCGCAAATTTCCAAGACTTCATTGCGGTCTCCTCAGCACTGTCCAGGTTTTGTGGTTCAAATAAATCGATCTAAGCGCGTGCGGCCTCGGCCATTTCACGCGAGCGCTTGCGTTCGTTGTGGGCGATCCAGTAACTGGCGGCAATCACGCCCACCGACACCACGGCAATGATCACCGTGGCCACTGCGTTGATGCTCGGGCTCATGCCCAGACGCGCCCTGGAAAAAATCACCAAAGGCATGGTGGTGGAACCCGGCCCGGACAGAAATGCGGACAGCACCACGTCGTCGAGCGACAGCGTGAAAGTGAGCAGCCAAGCCGACACCAAGGCCTGCGAAATCAAGGGCAAGATGATGAGAGTGAAGACTTGAAACGGCTTGGCACCGAGGTCACTGGCGGCCTCTTCCAAAGAAGGGTTCATGTCTTGCAACCGCGCTTGAATCACTACCGTGGCATACGCCATGCCCAGCAGCAAATGGCCCAGCCAAATGGTCAGCGCGCCACGCTCTGGAAAGCCCAACCAGCGCTGCATCGACACCAACATCAACAGCAGCGACAACCCGATGATCACTTCGGGCATCACCAAGGGCGCGTTGACCATGCCGCTGAACAAAGTACGGCCCCTGAAGCGGCCGAATTTGACGAGCGAAAACGCGGCCAACATGCCCAAAACCACCGACCCGCAGGCCGTGAAGAACGCGATCTTCAGCGACAACCACAGCCCCGAAATCATCTCGCGGTCATTTGCCAGCGTGAGGTACCACTTGGTTGTGAAGCCGCCCCACTGGGTGGGCAGCGGCGAGTCGTTGAAGGAGTACACGATCAAAGCGATGATCGGCAGATAGAAAAACAAATAGCCCGCAGACAACCACGCCTTGCCGAAGAGTTTGGGCACTGAGTTCGACGCATTCATCTGCGCACCTCATTGGCCTGAGCTTGGTACTTGTTGAAGATGGCCAACGGCACCAAGATCAGCAGCACCATGACCACGGCCACGCTCGACGCCATGGGCCAATCGTTGTTGCTGAAAAACTCGTCCCACAACACGCGCCCAATCATCAAGGTTTGCGGCCCGCCCAGCAGCTCGGGAATCACAAACTCACCAATGCAGGGAATGAACACCAACATCGAGCCCGCGATGATCCCGGCCGTAGACAAAGGCACGGTGATTTTCCAAAAGGCGAGGAACGGCGCGCAGCCCAAATCAGCCGCTGCTTCCAACAATCGCAAATCCATCTTGGCCAGATTGGCGTACAGCGGCAAGATCATGAAGGGCAGGTAGGTATAGACCATGCCGATGATCAGAGAGAAGGGCGTGTTCATGAACTTGCCTTCAGCGGCCGTCAGCCCGACAAACATCAACAGGCGGTCTGCGCCGACGCCGATCAAGAAATTAGAAACCCAACCACCGTCGCTGAGCAAACCCTTCCACGCGTAGACGCGCAGCAAGAACGAGGTCCAAAACGGCAACATGACCAGCATCAACAAAATGGGCTGGGTGGTGACTTTGGCGCGCGCCATGAAATACGCGAACGGGTAGCCGATGAACAGGCACATCACCGTGGTGACGGCGGCGTACATCAAGCTGTTCAGATAGGTTTTGAAGTACAGCGGGTCTTCAGCAATGAAGATGTAATTGCTCAACTTGAGCTTGAGCTGGACACTGCCGTCCACGTAAGTAAGCAAGTCTTTGAAGGTGACCGTTTCCATCTCGGCCACGCTGATGCGCAGCACGATGAAAAAGGGCAGCAGGAAAAAAATCAGCAGCCAAAAGTAAGGAATGCCCACCACCGCCTTGCCACCGGTCAAGCTCTTCAGCCAAGCTCGCATGCGCACCAACTCGAGTCGCGCCAGGCCTTTTTTGCCTTTGATGGCCTTCATGCGTTGCCGTTCATGTGTCGAGTGTCATGCTGTGATCACGACCTGCGCCGAAGGTGACCAGCTGGCCCAGGCTGCGTCGTTCCACGTCAACTGGTCTTCGCGGTGGCGCTCGGTGTTGCTCTCGCTCACGCGCAGCACTTGTCCGCTGGGCAACTGCAAGTGATAAACGGTGAAGCTGCCGAAGTAAGACATGTCTTTCACGGTGCCGCGCACTTGGTTGTGGCCCGCCGACCACTGCGGGCTGTCGTGTGGGCGCTCGCGCGTGAGGCGCAGTTTTTCGGGCCGCATGGCCACCGACACGCTCATGCCTTCAACGCCCGTGATGCCGTGGCCCACGTAGTGCGTGCAGTCGGTGCAACTGATGAGCACGTGGTCGGGAAAATCGGCCGTCAAGCTGCCGTCCATGAGATTGACGTTGCCGATGAAGTCGGCCACGTAACGGGTGGCAGGTGTTTCGTAAATCTCCCTGGGCGCGCCCACCTGCATGATGCGGCCTTCGCTCATCACTGCAATGCGCGTGGCCATGGTCATGGCTTCTTCTTGGTCGTGCGTGACCATCACGCAGGTCACGCCCACTTGCTCGATGATGTTGACCAGCTCGATTTGTGTTTCTTCGCGCAGTTTTTTGTCCAGCGCTCCGAGTGGTTCATCAAGCAACAAAAGTTGCGGCTGCTTGGCCAGGCTGCGCGCCAAGGCCACACGTTGCTGTTGGCCACCTGACAACTGGTGCGGTTTGCGTTTGCCAAACTTGCCCAGTTGCACCAGCTTGAGCATGGCCTCAACTTTCTCGGCCACTTTGTCCTTGGCCAAGCCGTCGCGACGCAAGCCAAAAGCAATGTTGTCCCACACCGTGAGGTGAGGAAATAGCGCGTAGCTTTGAAACATCATGTTGATGGGCCGCTGATACGGCGGCATGCGGGCCAGGTCCTGGCCGTTCAAAACGATGCGACCCGAACTCGGAGCCTCAAAGCCCGCCAGCATGCGCAGCAATGTGGTTTTGCCGCAGCCTGAGGGGCCCAGCAGCGCGAAAATTTCGCCGCGTGCAATGTCCACGCTGACATGATTGACCGCAATCGCCCCGCCGCCAAAGTCTTTGACGACGTCGTCAATTTGAAGGTAGGCGCTGTTCGAAAGCGGCGCAGTCGACGGGGTGACCATGGTGAGTTGCGGCGGAGCTTACAAACCAGTTTTGAACGAGGTGTACAGCCGCGTCATGCTGCGGCGGATGTCGTTGTTGATGCCGTCGGGAATGGCCATGTTTTTCATCTCAGCTTCACTGGGGAACACGGTGGGGTTGTTGGCCACGTCAGGCTTGATGAACTTGCGCGACTCTTTGTTCGGGTTCGCATAGAACACCTTGTTGGTGATGGCCGCGTGAACCTCGGGCTTCAAGATGTAGTTGATGAATTTGATCGTGTCTTCGGCGATGTACTCCGACCAGTTGTAGACGTTGAGAACTTTCTCTTCTTCTTGCGCCGCGGTGGGCGCACTCCACAGCATGGCGGTGGCGCAAAACACGAGCGCGGGAAGCACAGATGTCAACATCGGTTTCATGCGAATTTCCTTCGTTTCAAAACAATCTGGATGTCAACAATCGGAGGTACAAAAGTCTGCCTCAGTCTGGCCAGCAGGGCGAGCCAAACGGCCACATGCAAACCCCGTGCCCTGGCAAGCTCCGGCTTTGGCAAGCGGTCGATTCAAGGCGTCGAACTCACATCCAGCCGCGTTGTTTGGCGTCTGCCAGCGTTCGGTCAAAACACAAAGTGATCAGACCGATCAAGTCGTCGATTTGAGAGCGTGTGATCACCAAGGGCGGCGCGATGATCATGCGGTCGCCGACAGCGCGCATGATCAAACCGTTGTCAAAGCAGTGGCTGCGGCACAGCATGCCGACTTCCAAAGCGCTGTCGAAAAGCGTGTTGGTTTCTTTGTTCTTCACGATTTGCAGCGCGCCCATGAGCCCGACGCTTTGCGCTTCGCCGATCAGTTCGTGCTGCGACAGGCGCTCGAAGTGCTGCGCCAGGTAGGGGCCCAAATCGTCACGCACGTTTTCGACCATGTGCTCGCGTTGGATGAGACGAATGTTGGCCACGGCCACAGCGCAGGCCACAGGGTGACCGGAGTAGGTGTAGCCGTGATTGAACTCCCCCCCTTGCTCGATCATCACGTCGGCAACGCGGTCGCCCACCATCACGCCGCCCAGGGGGATGTAGCCCGATGTCACGCCCTTGGCAAACGTCATCAGATCAGGCTTGAAGCCCAAGGTCTCGCAGCCCCACCAATTGCCGGTGCGGCCAAACCCGCAAATCACTTCATCGGCCGCAATCAACACGCCGTACTTGTCGCAGATGCGCTGAATCTCGGGCCAATACGTGGCGGGTGGAATGATCACGCCGCCCGCGCCTTGAATGGGCTCGCCAATGAAGGCCGCCACTTTGTTGGCACCCAGCTCCAAGATTTTTTCTTCCAACCAGCCGGCCGCTTTGATGCCGAATTCATCGCGCGTCATGCCTTGGCCATGTTGGAACCAAAACGGCTGTTCGATGTGGGTGATGCCGGGAATCGGCAGCCCTCCTTGGGCGTGCATGTAGCTCATGCCCCCCAACGACGCGCCCGCCATGGTCGAGCCGTGGTACGCGTTTTTGCGGCTGATGATGACGCTGCGCTCGGGCTGGCCTTGCAGGTCCCAGTAGCGGCGCACCATGCGCACGACGGTGTCGTTGCCTTCGGAACCTGAGCCCGCGAAAAACACGTGTTTGAACTGCGGCGGCGTGACTTGCGACAGCAACTCGGCCAACTCAATCGCAGGCGGTGTCGCGGTTTGGAAGAAGGAGTTGTAAAACGGCAGCTCACGCATTTGCGCCGCAGCTGCATCGACCAAAGCGGTTTGGCCGTAGCCCACGTTCACGCACCACAGGCCCGACATGGCGTCCAAAATTTTGTGGCCGTCGCTGTCCCACAGGTAAATGTTGTCGGCCTTGGTGATGACGCGCGAGCCCTTGTTCGCCAACGACTTGAAGTCGGTGAAGGGGTGCATATAGTGCGCGGCGTCGGCGGCTTGCCACTGCGCGGTGGTGCGCGGTGCGGTGAGGTGACTGGTGTTCAACGGTGGTTTCAATACGGCGTTCATGAGTTGCTCCGTGACCGAGGCTCAAACGTGCAGCAACAAGTGCTCGCGCTCCCACGGCGAGATCACTTTCATGAACTCATCGTGCTCAATTTCTTTCACCTCGGAATAGACGGTGATGAAGTCTTTGCCCAGCACATCGTGCAGGTCTTTCTCATCCGCCAACCAGCCGAGCGCTTCGCTCAGCGAACGCGGCAATTGGTACTCAGACAAGTAAGCATCGCCTTTGCATTCCGGCGCAGGCTCGATCTTGTTTTTCATGCCGAGGTA
>JANPNT010000325.1:0-3040 GCA_031427655.1 Burkholderiales bacterium | reverse complement strand
GTCAAAACGAACCCCGCGAATTGCTTTGATTTGAGGTTCATCGGCTTGTGCTCAAGGTGAGATCTTTGGTTGTTGTTAGCCCCATCAATCCGTCCAATACCTTGCCCAGCGCCGCCACCGCCATATCAATCTGCGCCCTCGAAATCGAAAGCGGCGGAGCCAAGCGGACCACGGTGTGGTGAGTGTCTTTGGTGAGCACGCCTTCATGAATTAAAGCTTCGCAAACCGTGCGGGCTGAGGCCACGGCGGGGTCGATTTCTACGCCGACGAGCAAGCCTTTGCCGCGCACTTCCACCACGGCCGTGTGGTTCATGCGGCGCAGGGCTGACATCAAGTAATCGCCTTGCGCCATGGCTTGGTCGGCCAGGTGTTCGCTCTCCAACAAGTTGAGTGCCGCCAAGCCCACGGCCGCGGCCAGGGGGTTGCCGCCGAAGGTGCTGCCGTGGTCGCCGGGGGTGAACTGGGCCATCACGTCGGCTCGGGCCAAAAAGGCGCTGACAGGCAGCAAGCCGCCGCCGAGCGCTTTGCCCAGGGTCAGGCCGTCGGGGTGCACGCCTTCATGGTCGCAGGCCAGGGTTTTGCCGGTGCGGCCCAAGCCGGTTTGAACTTCGTCGGCAATCATCAAAATGTTGTGGCGGGTGCAGATGTCGCGCACGGCTTTGAGGTAGCCCTCGGGCGGCACGATGATCCCGGCTTCGCCTTGCACAGGCTCCACCAAAAACGCGGCGGTGTGCGGTGTGATGGCGGCCTCCAGCGCCGCGGCGTCGCCAAACGGCACGCTGCTGAAGCCGGGGGTGAAGGGCCCAAAGCCGTCGCGGTACTGGGCCTCGCTGGAGAAGCCGACGATGGTGGTGGTGCGGCCGGCAAAATTACCTGCGGCGACCAAGATGTGCGCTTGGCCTGCGGGCACGCCCTTGACTTTGTAGGCCCACTTGCGCGCGGCTTTGATGGCGGTTTCCACGGCTTCCGCGCCGGTGTTCATCGGCAAGGCACTGTGCATGCCGGTGACTTCACACAGCTTGGCCAAGAACGGCCCAAGCTGGTCGGTGTGAAAAGCGCGGCTGCACACGGCCAAACGCTGCGCTTGATCGGTGAGCGCGCGCACCAACGCCGGGTGACTGTGGCCAAAGCTCACCGCCGAGTAGGCCGACATCATGTCGAGGTAACGCCGCCCGGCGGTGTCGAACAAATACACGCCTTCGCCGCGCGCCAGCACCACTGGCAGCGAGTGGTAGTTGTGCGCGCCGTAACGGGCCTCTTGGGCGACAGGGGAGGTGAAATTAGCAGCGTTCATGGCGCTTCCTTTGCATTGGCATTTCCAGCGAGAACTTTGCGCCAGCGCGAGCGAAATAGGCGTTCCAAAACTTGTGACTTCCGGCTAAGGTGTGCACGAATCTTTCACCTTTGAGTCGATAAGTATGAAAACTGTAGCGCTTGACGCCATTGACCGCAAAATCTTGACCGAGCTGCAGGCCGACGGCCGGGCCACCAATGTGGAACTGTCGGCGCGGGTTCACCTGTCGGCCCCGCAATGCTTTCGGCGCGTGCGTGCGCTGGAAGAAAACGGCGTGATTCGCGGTTACCGCGCTGAGGTGCTGCCCGAGGCGCTGGGCCTGGGCGTGATGGCGTTTGTGAGCCTGAACATCGACGGCGGCCAGTTCGGCCGGGTGCGCCAAATTGAAGCTGAAATCCGCGCCTTTGCGCAAATTTTGGAATGCCACACGGTGTCCGGCGACAACGACTATCTGCTCAAAGTGGTGGCACGCGACTTGAAAAGCCTGAGCCAGTTTTTGACCGACCGCTTGACGCAGGTGGTCGGCGTGGACAACGTGCGCTCGATGATTTGTTTGGAGGAAGTGAAGCCACCGTCAGCGCTGCCGGTGGAGTGACTCTCAGCGCCCAACTTCCTTAAGCCGCCTTGGCTTTTGGATAGACAGACGCTGCAAACGCGTGATCGGTTTTGTCGATGTTTTTGCCGCCCACAATGGGCTTGCCGTCCTTTGTGATCGAGCCCGGAATTTGGTAGCACATGATCGATTTCGCATCGGCCTTGCTGCTCAAGATCGACGATTGCTCTAGCGACGTGAGTACCTGCGCGCGCACCTCGTCGGGCGTCCAACCTTGGGTGCGACCGAAGAAGGCGATGGCCTTGGCCTCGTCGATTTTCTTCACCAATTCCAAGCGCATGTGTTCATGCGGAAAACCCAAGGTGTGACCGGCTTCATGGCGCACCACGCGGACGAATTCGCTCTCCGGCGTGTCCATCGTGAAGGCTTCCAAATTCATGGTGGGCTGCCCCGCCGGGATGCTCAGAATGTCGGTGCCCAAATAAGACCAATAGCCGCTCATGTCGGGCGGGTTGGAGGCCCGCGCAATGCGCACCTGCGGGTTGGACCTGGACTCGATGAATTGCACGTTGGCGCTTTTGCCCCAGGCGTTCATGTGCAGCAAGATGCGCGCGCGCAAATCGGCGGGCGGCTTGTCCAAAAATCCCACTTTGAGCTTGACGCCGCCGCTGGGCCAGCGCTTGCCGATCATCACCGCGATGCGTTCTTTTGCCGGGTTCAGCCCCAGTGCACGCGACAGCAACGCAGGCCCAGGATGGTTGGCGGGGTTGACTGCCACGGCCCGCTCGGCGGCGGCCACTTGAAGGTTCGCTGGCAATGCGCGCGGTGTGCAAACGAGTTGGATGGCCATGGCTTTTCCTTTCACGCGGTGCGAAAACGTGCCCGTTCAAGGCGGGCGCGATCTACCGGACCTTTCGAGTATCGGCCTGACCATGCCGGGTGGCGCCCCCTAGTTTCACAGTGGTGAAGCGGCCCGGTTTCTGCGACGCTCCGCGCAGTTCACGGCAAACGCCGATCGACTTGCACGCGACTTGGGTCGGCGTCGCACCTGTGAGTTGTCTAAGGAATTGCGTTGATCAACACCGCCTGCGCCCAGCCCGATCTGTTCTCCACGCTGTACGTCGAGTTGCACCGGCTGGCCCGGCGCGAAGCGGGCCGCTACGGGCCGAACGGCGCAATGAGCCCGACCACGC
>JANPNT010000324.1:0-1804 GCA_031427655.1 Burkholderiales bacterium | reverse complement strand
ACGCGCTGCAACAAGGCGAGGTCGCCGGTGCCCAGCATGCGGGCCGAGTCGTCAAAACTCGCCGGCCGAGATGATCGCCGCCAAAAACAGCAGCACCGATATCAAAGGCGCGATCGTCGCAAAGCGATCTTGACGCGCGGGCGACTGCTTGCGCCACCAGCGTCCAAACAA
Source organism: Burkholderiales bacterium (assembly GCA_031427655.1). GTDB lineage: Bacteria > Pseudomonadota > Gammaproteobacteria > Burkholderiales > Burkholderiaceae_C > JANYJJ01. The sequence goes on along the minus strand of JANPNT010000324.1, from coordinate 1,633 downwards.
GCGCTGCGGCAGTTTGGGCCGCAACGCCGAGTTCGGTTTGACGGTCAGCGACGGGTCTTCAAGCTTCTCCATACATAGATTATCGGTGGCTCAGTCAAGCGCGCGGACGCCAGTGACGTTGCCTGAGAAGGCGCCGTTATTTTTCATAATAAGAAACGACATTGCACGATTTGGAAATGACTGGAGTTGTGCGACACTGCGCGCCAACGTCAAAACACCACAGGAGACACCATGTCCGCCATGCCTGAGTCTTTCATCGGCGCTGCCGCCAACGACAGCGATTCATTAGAAACGCGCGAGTGGCTGGACGCCTTGTCTGCCGTGATCGGTGCCGAAGGATCGGCGGGTTCCGACATTGGCAAAGAGCGCGCCCACTTTTTGCTCGAACAACTGATTGACCACGCACGCCAGGCCGGTGTGGACGTGCCGTTTTCAGCCAAAACCGCTTACGTCAACACCATTCCCACCGACCAAGAAGAGCGCTGCGGCGGGAACTTGGAAATTGAAGAACGCCTGCGCGCCTACATGCGCTGGAACGCTATGGCCATGGTGGTCAAAGCCAACAGGTTGAACCCCGACGACGGCGGCGACTTGGGTGGCCACATCAGCAGCTTTGCTTCGCTGGCCACCATGTTCGGCGCCGGTTTCAACCACTTTTGGCATGCCGACGACACCGCCGCAGGCGGCGTGCACGGTGGCGACTTGCTCTACATCCAAGGCCACTCATCGCCGGGCATTTACGCGCGTGCGTTTTTGGAAGGCCGCATCAGCGAAGAGCAGTTGCTCAACTTCCGTCAAGAGGTGGACGGCAAAGGCATCAGCAGCTACCCGCACCCGAAATTGATGCCCGAGTTCTGGCAGTTCCCCACAGTCTCGATGGGCCTCGGGCCGCTGATGGCCATCTACCAAGCGCGCTTCTTGAAATATCTGCATGCGCGCGGCATTGCCGACACCTCACAGCGCAAGGTCTGGGTCTTTTGCGGTGACGGCGAAATGGACGAGCCCGAGTCGCTCGGTGCCATTGGTTTGGCCGCGCGGGAGAAGCTCGACAACTTGATTTTTGTTGTGAACTGCAACCTGCAACGCCTGGACGGCCCGGTGCGCGGCAACGGAAAGATCATTCAAGAACTGGAAGGCGAATTCCGCGGCTCGGGCTGGAACGTGATCAAGCTGTTGTGGGGCAGCTACTGGGACCCGCTGCTGGCGCGCGACAAAGACGAAATTCTGCGCAAAGTGATGATGGACACGGTGGACGGCGACTACCAAGCCATGAAGGCCAACGACGGTGCCTTCGTGCGCAAACACTTTTTCGGTCAGCACCCCAAGCTGCTGGAAATGGTGGCCAAGATGAGCGACGACGACATCTGGCGCTTGAACCGCGGCGGCCACGATCCGCAAAAGGTGTACGCGGCGTATCACCGCGCCGTGAACCACAAAGGTCAGCCCACCGTCTTGCTGATCAAGACCGTGAAAGGCTTCGGCATGGGCAAAAGCGGCGAGGGCAAAAACAACGTCCATCAGACCAAGAAACTCACCGACGAAGACATAAAGATCTTTCGCGACCGTTTCAACATCCCGATTCCCGACGACAAGCTCGCCGAGATCCCGTTCTACAAGCCGGCCGACGACACGC
>JANPNT010000323.1:0-3094 GCA_031427655.1 Burkholderiales bacterium | reverse complement strand
TTTGAATCCTCACAGAAAAACGAAACTGAAAAAAGAAAAGGGCCCGAGGGCCCTCTGTCTTGTTGCGCCTGCAGCGTTAATCAAACACCGGCGACTCAACGCCTAACACCTTGTGCAATTTCGGACTCGTGGTCGTGTACTGCAAATGAATCCGCTTGTCCGGAAAGATGTAGGGCGCGGCACCGAAGGCCGCCAGTGCGGCTTCGTGGAAGCCCGACAAGATGAGTTTTTTCTTGCCGGGGTAGACGTTCACGTCGCCCACAGCAAAGATGCCTGGCGTGCTGGTTTCGAACTTCTCGGTGTCCACCATGATTTGCTTGCGCTCCAGGCTCAAACCCCATTCGGCGATGGGGCCGAGCTTGGGGCTGAGGCCGAAGAACACCAGCAGCATGTCCAGCGGCATCAGGCGCGTCACGCCGTCGCCGCCGGTGACTTTGACTTGGCTGAGCCGGCCATCGTTTCTTCAAAACCGGTGATCTGGCCGACCACGAATTGCATCTCGTAGGCATCACACAACTCGCGCATTTTGGAGACGCTGGCGGGTGCGGCCTTGAAGCCGTCGCGACGGTGCAGCAGGATCACGCTCTCGGCTTTGTGCGCACCTTCTTGAACAAAGTTGAGGGCCCAGTCGAGGGCGGAGTCACCACCGCCGACGATCACCAAATTTTTGCCCGCGAACTGCGCCGGGTTTTTCACGCGGTAGAAGAGCTGGCTGTCGTTGAATTTGTCGAGCCCGTCCACACGCAACAAGCGCGGCTGGAACGATCCCACGCCGCCCGCAATGAAGATGGTTTTGCTGAGGAAGCGCGTGCCTTTGGAGGTTTCTACAAAGAACCGACCATCTTCCTGCTTCTGTACCACAGTGACTTCTTGGCCCAAGTGAAACGTCGCGCCAAAGGGCGCAATTTGCTTGAGCAAGTTGTCGGTCAATTCCTTGCCAGTGCACACCGGCACGGCGGGTATGTCGTAAATGGGTTTGTCGGGATACAGCTCAATGCACTGGCCGCCCGGGTAGGCGAGTGAATCGATGATGTGGGCTTTGATTTCCAACAGGCCGAGTTCGAAAATTTGGAACAAGCCTACGGGGCCTGCGCCAACGATGACAGCGTCTGTTTCGATGGCACCCGTCATGTCGACGGGGTCGTTTGAGTGCGCATCAGAGGTTTTGGAAATCTCCACGTGGGTGTTCGCGTTCATGGTCAATAGCTTTGAGGCATCGGTGCTCGGTTCGGGCTTGTCACTTCGACAGGCTCATTGCGAACGGATGCGGGGTGGTGCGGGGACTGAGATTAAAGGCTTAGCGTGGTCGCTAGCGTTTAGCGTATCAATTCCGACAGTTTTCCGGTTTTGTCTTTCCAATCGTCAGCGTCGGCTGCCGGGGTTTTGCGTTTGGTGATGCTGGGCCAGCCGCTGCGGGCCAAGTCGGCGTTCAGTTTGATCATGTGCTGCATGTTGCCGGGCACGTCTTCTTCGGGAACGATGGCGTTGACCGGGCACTCGGGAATGCACACCGCGCAGTCGATGCATTCATCGGGGTCGATGGTGAGGAAGTTCGGGCCTTCTCGGAAGCAATCGACGGGGCAAACATCGACGCAGTCGGTGTACTTGCAACGGATGCACGATTCGAGGACGACGTGGGTCATGAAGTGGGCTCGCTGGGGTGAAGCTGAAAGGCTGCGGTGGGTGGGCTTGGCGCCGGGTTCGTTGACTCAGCGACCACCCTACATCTTAGGGGCTCGGGGTGGTCTTTTGCGGGCGGCGGGTTACTGCGGTGACTGGCCTGAGTTTCAGCGCTGATTTCATGAACGACCGGCCGCGCCCCTGCGCCCACCGTCACCACGGTGGGTCGGCCCGCGTGCAGCATGCTGGCCTGGACCAAGGTGGCGGCGCCGTGGTCGCTTTGACGTTGGTCAGGCCAGCCCGCGCGCGACACGACGCTGACGGGGGTGTCGGCGGGCCAACCAGCGGCCAAGAGTCGGCGGCTTAGCGCGGCCAGTTGTTTGCCAGCCATGTAGAAAACTTCGGTGTCGGCGGTGCGGTGGGTATGCAGCTCGCCGCTCAACGTCATGGCCGTGGTCAAGCTCACGCTGCGCCCATTGCCTCGGCGAGTCAGCGGCCGCTTTGTGCTGGCGGCTGCGGCCGTCGCGGCGGTGATGCCGGGCACGACTTCACTCGCGATGCCCGCTGCCATCAGGGCTTGCAGCTCTTCTTCCAAACGGCCGAACACGCTGGGGTCGCCGCCTTTCAAACGCACGACCACGTCGGCGGTGAGCGCGTGTTTGACCAACAGAGCGTTGATGGTGGCTTGGCCGGTGCTGTCGGCAAAGCCGCGCTTGCCGACATGGATCCAGCGCGCGTTGGGCGCAAAGTCGCGCAAGGCCGGATCGGTCAGCGCGTCAAACAGCACCACATCGGCGGTAGCCAACAAGCGCGCACCGCGCAGGGTGATGAGGTCCAACGCGCCAGGGCCTGCGCCAATGAAGATGACTTTGCCGCTCATTGCAATGTTCAAGCAGCCGCCTTCACCAACAATGCCCCGCTGGTGCGGTTGCTGGCCGGATCCACCATGATGAGTGCGCCGCCCACGCGGTTGGTGGCGTAGGCCTCCACCGGCAAGGGCTGCTGCAGTTCGATGGTCACGCTGCCGATTTCGTTGACGGCCAGTTCGTGCGCATCGTTCGCTGCCAAGGTGTGAATGTCCAAACGGCTTTCGATGGACGTGATGCGCGCCTGCACCCAGCGGTTGCCGTGGCGCACCGTGTATTTGCGGCCAACCACTGCGGGTTCGGTGTCTAACCATGCCAAGGTGGCGGTAAAGCGCTGCGCTGCGTGGATGGTGCTTGGCGTGGCCAACCAATCGCCGCGCGACACATCGAGTTGGCGGTCCAGCACCACACCGGCCGATTGGCCTGCATCGACTCGCGCAACCACTTCGCCCGCCAACCGAACCTCGGCCACAACGGCGCGCTGCCCGCTGGGGAAGACTTCAATCTCGTCGCCTGCTTTGACGCTGCCGTGGGCGATGCGGCCCCACAGCGTGCGCGGTTGGTGGCCTGCGCCTTCTTGCTCGTCGCCGCTGTCTCTTGCGACACCG
>JANPNT010000322.1:0-6391 GCA_031427655.1 Burkholderiales bacterium | reverse complement strand
CGCGTACCAGAAGGCGGTGACGTTCGCCAAGGAGCGTGTCCAGTCGCGGCCGGTCGACGGCTCGATTTCAAACAGCGCCCCGATCATCCACCACCCGGACGTCAAACGCATGTTGATGACGATGCGCGCTTACACCGAGGGCTGCCGCAGCATGGCGTTTGTGGCGGCAGCGGCCTTTGATGCGGCGCATCACCACGCTGATGCCGAGGTGCGCAAACAGAATCAAGCCTTCTATGAATTCATGGTGCCGCTGGTCAAAGGCTTCAGCACCGAGATGAGTTTGGAAGTCACCAGCCTGGGCGTGCAGGTTCACGGCGGCATGGGATTTATCGAAGAAACGGGTGCGGCGCAGTACTACCGGGACGCCAAGATCTTGACGATCTACGAAGGCACCACAGCAATTCAGGCCAACGACTTGGTCGGCCGCAAAACAGCGCGTGACGGTGGCCGCACGGCCAAGGCGATTGCCGATCAAATTGCCGCGACCGAAGCCGCATTGATGCACAGTGGCACCGCCGCTGCGTTGATCATGCACAAGCGCTTGAGCGCCGCCCGCGTTGCCTTGTTGAACGTGGTCGACTTTGTTTGCGGAGCCAGCAAATCCAACCCCAATGCGGTGTTTGCGGGCTCAGTGCCTTACCTGATGTTGGCCGGCAATGTGATGGCCGGTTGGCAGATGGCGCGCTCGCTGTTGATCGCTGAAGAGCAGTTGGCTGTGGGTGCGGGCGACGCCGCTTTCTTGAAGGCCAAGATCGCGACCGCGCGTTTCTATGGCGATCACATTTTGAGCAAAGCCCCGGGCATGCGCGACGCCATCGTGGAGGGCGCAGACAGCGTCACCGCCATGGCGCTCGAATCGTTCTGACTGTCTTGTTTTCCCCAATTCTCAGATCGGAGTTGCTTGTGACTTTGCCAGCCGTTTTACAAAATCTGCCTCTGCCCATCATCGGTGCGCCTTTGTTCATCATCAGCACGCCCAAGTTGGTGATTGCCCAGTGCATCGCAGGTGTCGTCGGCTCGATGCCGTCGTTGAACGCGCGGCCTGCCGAGTTGCTGGACGACTGGTTGGCTGAAATCACCGAGACACTGGCCGCCCACAACAAGGCGCACCCCGACAAGCCTGCTGCGCCTTACGCGATCAACCAAATCGTCCACAAAAGCAACGACCGCCTGGACGCCGACATGGCCCTGTGCGCCAAATTCAAAGTACCGCTCATCATCACCTCGCTCGGCGCGCGCACCGACGTGAACGACGCTGTGCATGCCTGGGGCGGCGTGGTGATGCACGACATCATCAACAACTTTTTTGCGAAGAAGGCGATAGAGAAAGGCGCTGACGGCCTCGTCGCCGTGGCCGCGGGTGCGGGTGGCCACGCAGGCGTAAAAAGCCCCTTCGCACTGATCCAAGAAATTCGCGAATGGTTTGACGGCCCGTTGGCGCTCAGCGGCTCCATCGCCAGCGGTGGCGCGGTGGCAGCGGCTTTGGCCATGGGTGCCGACTTTGCCTACATCGGCTCGGCCTTCATCGCCACCGACGAAGCCCGCGCGGTGGACGGCTACAAGCAAATGATTGTCGAAAGCTCGAGCGACGACATCGTCTACAGCAACCTCTTCACCGGCGTGCACGGCAATTACCTCAAAGGCTCAGTCCGCGCGGCGGGTATGGACCCTGACGCTTTGCCTGAAAGCGACCCAAGCAAAATGAATTTTGGCGGTGCCGCCACCAAAGCCTGGAAAGACATCTGGGGCTGCGGCCAGGGCATAGGTGCAGTCAAGAAAGTGGTGCCGACCGCCGAGCTGGTGGCACGCATTTGTGCCGAGTACAAGCTGGCCAAGGCGCGGGTGAACGCTGCGTGATCACCGGCTAGAGCGAGACCGAACACCGGCCGATCTCAGGCTTCGCTGCCTATGCTCGCCAGCACTGCGGTGCTACATTCACTGATCCAAGTTCTACCGTCCTTCCCTTCCTCTTTTCTGGCAACAGCAAAGGTGGATCGCTAGTCCGCCCACCGGAAAACCCGGGTAGCGGAAGGTTTTTCAACCCACTGTCGTGCCGGAAACCGGTGCAAAAGGTGAGCGCAAATGATGCAGCAATACCGGGCCAACTCCCATTTGTTTGGGGGCAACGCGCCCTACGTTGAAGAGATGTACGAGGCCTACCTCGACAACCCCGGCTCGGTCGATGAGCAATGGCGCGCCTACTTCGACGCCCTCCAACACGTTCCCGCCGGTGACGGTTCTGAAGACCGCGATGTGGCGCATGCGCCTGTAATTGAATCTTTCGCGCAGCGCGCCAAAGCCAACGCGTTTGGCAACAAAGTCAGTGGTTCCGACTTGGCCATCGCGCGCAAACAAGTTCACGTGCAGTCACTGATCGCCGCTTACCGATTTTTGGGTTCGCGCTGGGCCGACCTCGACCCGCTGAAGCGCCAAGAGCGTCCAAAAATTCCCGAGCTGGAGCCCGCTTTTTACGATCTCAGCGAGTCCGACATGGACATCGCTTTCAGCGCAAGCAACACCTACTTCTCGACGGCCGAGGCCATGACGCTGAGGCAAATCGTGCAGGCCCTGCGCGAGACCTACTGCGGCTCCATCGGTGCGGAGTACATGCACATCACCGACCCGGCTGAGAAGCGCTGGTGGCAGCAGCGCTTAGAAACTGTGCGTTCCAAGCCCAACTTCAACACCGACGAAAAGACGCACATTTTGGAACGCCTCACAGCGGCCGAAGGCTTGGAGCGTTACCTGCACACCAAGTACGTCGGCCAAAAGCGCTTCTCGCTTGAAGGCAGCGAAAGCTTCATTGCGTCGATGGACGAGTTGATCCAGCGCGGTGCCGTCAAAGGGGTTCAAGAGATCGTGATCGGCATGGCCCACCGGGGCCGCTTGAATGTGTTGGTGAACACCTTGGGCAAAGCGCCTGCCGATTTGTTCTCAGAGTTCGACCACACCGCGCCTGAAAACCTGCCTTCTGGCGATGTGAAGTACCACCAAGGTTTTTCCAGTGACGTGACCACGTCAGCGGGCCCGGTGCACCTGAGCTTGGCCTTCAACCCTTCGCACTTGGAAATCGTCAACCCGGTGGTGGAAGGGTCGGTCAAGGCGCGCTTAGACCGCCGTGGTGACGCCAAAGGCGACTCGGTATTGCCCATCATCGTTCACGGCGACGCCGCTTTTGCAGGCCAAGGCGTGGTGATGGAAACGCTGGCGCTGGCGCAGACGCGTGGCTACTTCACCGGTGGCTCGGTGCACATCGTCATCAACAACCAAATCGGCTTCACCACCAGCGACCCGCGCGACACGCGCTCTACGCTGTACTGCACCGACGTGGTCAAGATGATCGAGGCACCCGTGTTGCATGTGAACGGTGACGACCCCGAAGCCGTGGTGTTGGCATCGCAAATGGCGCTCGACTACCGCCAGCAATTCAACAAAGATGTGGTGGTCGACATTGTTTGCTTCCGCAAACTTGGCCACAACGAGCAAGACACGCCAGCGCTCACACAGCCGCTGATGTACAAAAAAATTGCGCAGCATCCGGGCACCCGCAAGCTGTATGGCGACAAGCTGGTCACGCAAAACGTGTTGGCCCCTGACGGCCCCGACAACATGGTCAAGGCCTTCCGCGCCGCCATGGATGCGGGCAAGCACACGCACGATCCGGTGCTCACCAACTACAAGAGCAAATACGCGGTGGACTGGTCGCCCTTCCTCGGCAAAAAGTGGACCGACGCGGCCGATACGGCACTGCCGTCGGTCGAGATCAAGCGACTGGCCGAGCGCATCACCACCTTGCCGACCGACTTCAAAGCGCACCCGCTGGTGGAGAAGGTGATCGCCGACCGCGCCGCCATGGGTCGCGGTGAGATCAATGTCGACTGGGGCATGGGCGAGCACTTGGCGTACGCATCGCTGGTGGCCAGCGGTTACGCGGTACGCCTGTCGGGCGAAGACTGCGGACGTGGCACCTTCACCCACCGCCACGCGGTGCTGCACGACCAAAACCGCGAGCGTTGGAACGAGGGCACCTACACACCGTTGCGCCACATCGCTGAGGGCCAAGCGCCTTTCGTTGTGATCGACTCGCTGCTGTCTGAAGAAGCGGTGCTGGGTTTTGAGTACGGCTACGCGTCTTCAGAGCCCAACACGCTGGTGATTTGGGAAGCGCAGTTCGGCGACTTCGCCAACGGCGCGCAGGTGGTGATCGACCAGTTCATCGCGTCCGGCGAAGTGAAGTGGGGCCGTGCCAACGGCATCACCTTGATGCTGCCGCACGGCTATGAAGGGCAGGGCCCGGAGCACTCGTCGGCACGCTTGGAGCGCTTCATGCAATTGGCCGCTGACAACAACATGCAGATCGTTCAGCCCACCTCGAGCAGCCAGATTTTCCACGTGCTGCGTCGCCAAATGGTGCGCATGTTCCGCAAGCCTTTGGTGATCCTGACGCCGAAGTCTTTGCTGCGCGCGAAAGATGCCGGCTCGCCGTTGTCGGATTTTACCAAGGGTGAGTTCCGCACCGTGATCGGGCCGAACCATCCCGACATTGACCCGCTGAAAGTCAAGCGTGTGATCGCCTGTTCCGGAAAAGTAGGCTACGACTTGATGAAGCGTCGTGATGAGAACAAGGCGAACACGGTGGTGGTGTTGCGGGTGGAGCAGCTGTATCCCTTCCCGCACAAAGCCTTCGCGGCGGAGTTGAAGAAGTTTCCGAATGCGACAGAGATCGTCTGGGCACAGGACGAGCCGCAAAACCAAGGCGCTTGGTTTTTTGTCCAGCACTTCATCCACGAAAACATGGCCGAAGGCCAGAAGCTTGGCTATGCAGGACGGCCCGCATCGGCCTCACCCGCGGTCGGATACGCGCATTTGCACCAAGAGCAGTTGAAAGCTTTGTTGGACCAAGCGTTTGGCAAGCTCAAAGGCTTTGTGCTGAGCAAGTAAACCCTCAGCAGCCTTCACAAAAAATCAGCGAAGTAATCAGCGAAAAGCACGAAAGAAAAAAATGGCACTCGTAGAAGTCAAAGTCCCTCAACTGTCCGAATCCGTGGCGGAAGCCACTTTGTTGGTGTGGAAGAAAAAGCCAGGCGAAGCCGTGGCGTTGGACGAAATTTTGGTTGAGATTGAGACTGACAAAGTCGTGCTCGAAGTGCCCGCCCCCGCATCCGGTGTGATGGCGATTTTGCTGAAGAACGACGGCGACATGTGCGTGGCCGAAGAGGTCATTGCACGCATTGATACCGAAGGCACGGTCGCGGTCAGCCCACTGGCCGTCACGGCAGTGATTGCCTCACCCGCTCCTGCACCTGCCGCCGAAGCAGCCAAGGCCCCGATGCCCGCAGCTGCCAAGTTGATGGCCGATAACGCGATGGCCAGCGGCTCGGTGGCAGGCACCGGCAAAGATGGCCGCGTGACCAAGGGCGATGTGTTGAGCGCGCTGGAGTCACCTGCAAAGCCCGCTGCGGTGCCTGTGTCTGCCGCACCTGCGGCACCTGCGGCACCTGCCGCAGTGCCCAAGCCAGCAGCAGCCGCCAAACCCGTACTCACCCAGGTACCCGTGCCGATGGGTGTGCGATTGGACGAACGCCCCGAGCAGCGTGTTCCGATGAGCCGCTTGCGCGCTCGCGTGGCCGAGCGTTTGCTGCAATCGCAAAGCACCAACGCCATCCTCACGACGTTCAACGAAGTGAACATGGCGCCACTGATGGACATGCGCAAACGTTTCCAAGAGAAGTTTGAAAAAGAGCACGGCGTGAAGGTCGGCTTCATGAGCTTTTTCGTCAAAGCGGCGGTGCACGCGCTGAAGAAGTACCCGATCATCAATGCGTCAGTGGACGGCAATGACATCGTGTACCACGGCTACTTTGACATCGGCATTGCGGTGGGTTCACCGCGTGGACTGGTGGTGCCGATACTGCGCAATGCCGATCAAATGAGCTTTGCCGACATTGAGAAAAAGATTGCCGAGTTTGGCCAAAAGGCGCGCGACGGCAAGCTGTCGCTCGACGACCTGACCGGTGGCACGTTCTCCATCAGCAACGGCGGCACCTTTGGCTCGATGCTGTCTACGCCCATCATCAATCCGCCGCAGTCGGCCATCCTGGGCGTGCACGCCACCAAGGACCGCGCTGTGGTGGAGAACGGCGAAATCGTCATTCGTCCGATGAACTACCTGGCCATGTCCTACGACCACCGCATCATCGACGGCCGCGAAGCCGTGCTCGGTTTGGTGGCGATGAAAGAAGCGCTGGAAGACCCAGCTCGCTTGCTGTTTGACATCTAAAAAAATGGAACCCCTCGCCCGACGAATACGTCGGGCGGTCCCCCGAGGGGACGCGGTCCGGCTTGGGAGCGGCCCGGCGCTCGGCCCGTCTCACTTAAAACAACCGAATCC
>JANPNT010000321.1:0-1622 GCA_031427655.1 Burkholderiales bacterium | reverse complement strand
TGGCGTGGTCTTGCTCCTGGGTTGGTTGGCGTGGTGCCGTGCGCCTGTGCCGCCGTTCGTTCAGCACGACGATGACCGCGTTGTCGGCCCGTATGACGTGTGGGCACCGCTGCGCCACAGCGCATTTCGACGACTGCTTGGCGTTTTCATGCTCAATGGAATTGCCAGCGCAGTACCGGCCACCTTGGTGCTGTTTTATGTGCAAGACCGCTTGCAGGCTCCGCGCCAGCTAGAACCCGTGTTTTTGGGCAGCTACTTTGTTTCCGCTGCCCTATCGATACCGCTGTGGCTCAGGCTGGTGGCGCGCATCGGTCTGGCACGCACCTGGGGCGTGGGCATGCTGCTGGCCATAGTCGTCTTTGTGTGGGCAGCGTTGTTGGGGGCTGGTGATGTGGCTGCATTCATCGTTGTCTGCGCGCTCTCGGGCGTGGCGCTGGGCACCGACTTGGCCCTGCCCAGCGCGATGCTGGCCGGCGTCATTGCTGAGGCAGGCCACCGCAGGCAGGCCCAGGGCCTCTACTTTGGTTGGTGGAATATGGCGACCAAGCTCAACCTTGCTCTCGCTGCTGGCCTGGCCTTGCCTTTGTTGGCCCTGTTCGGCTACTCGCCCGGCGCGCGCGACCCCGACGCGACGCGCGCGCTGGTGGTGGCCTATAGCCTCTTGCCCTGTGTGCTCAAGCTCATGGCAGCCACGGCACTTTACCGACTCATCATTCGCCCACAAACCGTTAAGGTCACCCGCTAAGGAGATGTTTTTATGAAACGACGCCAACTCGTACTGGGCTTGGGTTCTGCAAGCCTACTGAGCGCTTGCGGCGCACCGCAAATAGCCGATTACGCCGCCGAAAAACCGCTGCTTGATTTGCGCCAGTACTTCAACGGTACGCTCGATGCGTACGGTGTCTTCACCGACCGCTCTGGCAAGGTCGTCAAGCGCTTCACGGTGGTCATGCAGTGCAATTGGCAAGGAGATGAGGGTGTTCTGGACGAAGCCTTTAGCTACGCAGATGGCACCCAACAGCGCCGTGTCTGGCGACTTACGCGCACGGGGGATGGCCGCTACACCGGGCGTGCCGACGACGTGATTGGCATCGCGACAGGTCAGACCAGCGGCAACGCGTTTCGCTGGAATTACACACTGGCTTTGCCAGTAGATGGCAGGGTGATTGAGGTGCAATTTGACGACTGGATGTACCTGATGAACGATCGCGTGATGCTCAACAAAGCCAGCATGAGCAAGTTTGGCGTAAGCTTGGGAGAAGTGACCCTTTCGTTCATGAAAAGATAAGCATGGCCTTGAACCTCAAAGTGCTGGATTGGCATGGCAAATCGGTCTGGCTGGTGGGCGCGTCCACCGGTATTGGGCGGGCCACGGCCTCGGCTTTGCATGCGCGCGGTGCACGCGTCATCGTGTCGGCGCGCCAAACCGACGCGCTTGACCTCTTTGTAAGGCAGCATCCGGGATCGGTCGCGCTGCCACTGGACGCATCCGACCGAGCCGCAGTGAACGCCGCCGCCCAGCGAATTTTTGAGCGAGGTGCGTTGGATCATGTGATGTACTGCGCTGGCCACTACCAAGAAATGCGGGCGACAGAGTTTGAGCTCGATGAGATGCTGCGCCA
>JANPNT010000320.1:0-3076 GCA_031427655.1 Burkholderiales bacterium | reverse complement strand
GGCGCTTTGTCGGCCTTTTATCACGACAGCACCGACATCACCAACCCTCAGCATCGCGAGATCTCAGCTATACGCTTGATTGCCAAGATGCCCACGCTGGTGGCCATGGCTTACAAGTACACGGTAGGGCAGCCCTACACCTACCCGAAAAACGACCTGAGCTACGCCGGAAACTTCATGCGCATGATGTTTGCCACGCCGTGCGAAGAGTACGTTCCCAACGACGTGCTGGTGCGCGCCATGGACCGCATCTTCATCTTGCACGCCGACCATGAGCAAAACGCCTCTACGTCGACCGTGCGCTTGTGCGGCAGTTCGGGCACCAACCCGTTTGCCGCTATCGCAGCCGGTGTTGCTTGCCTTTGGGGCCCCGCGCACGGCGGTGCGAACGAGGCTGCGCTGAACATGTTGGAAGACGTGCAGCGCATGGGCGGCGTTGAAAAAATTGGCGAGTTCATTGACAAGGTGAAAGACAAAAACTCGGGCGTCAAGCTCATGGGTTTTGGTCACCGCGTTTACAAAAACTACGACCCTCGCGCCAAGCTGATGCGTGAGACTTGTTACGAGGTTTTGAACGCTTTGGGCCTGCACGACGACCCGCTGTTCAAGCTGGCCATGGCGCTGGAAAAAATTGCCTTGGAAGACGACTACTTTGTGTCGCGCAAGCTCTATCCCAACGTCGATTTCTACTCGGGCATCGTGCAGCGCGCCATCGGCATTCCTACGCCGCTGTTTACCGCGGTGTTCGCCTTGGCGCGCACCGTCGGATGGATTGCCCAACTGAATGAAATGATTGGCGATGCCGAATATAAAATTGGCCGCCCGCGTCAGCTCTTTATGGGTTCGACCGCGCGCAACGTGACGCCGATCTCTCAACGAAGCTGAGCTCTCGAATCCGGTAGCGAAGCTGAACGAAAAAACCATGGCCATGGCCCGCACCCTCTACGACAAGCTTTGGGATGAACACGTTGTCCACACCGAAGACGACGGCACGGCCGTGCTCTACATCGACCGCCATTTGCTGCATGAAGTCACCAGCCCGCAGGCCTTTGACGGACTGACCTTGGCCCACCGCAGGGTCTGGCGCATTTCGGCCAACTTGGCGGTCAGCGATCACAACGTGCCCACCACCGACCGGTCTGCGGGCATCGTGGACGCGATCTCGCGTTTGCAGGTGGACACTCTCGACGCCAACTGCGACCGCGTCGGCATTACGCAGTTCAAGATGAACGACCTGCGCCAAGGCATCGTCCACGTCATCGGGCCCGAGCAGGGGGCTACGCTGCCCGGCATGACTGTGGTGTGCGGCGACTCGCACACGTCAACCCACGGTGCCTTCGGTGCGCTGGCGCACGGCATCGGCACCAGCGAAGTCGAGCACGTGTTGGCAACGCAGACGCTGCTTGCGCGCAAGGCCAAGAACCTGCTGATTCGCGTTGTCGGGCAAGTCACGCCGGGCTGCGGTGCCAAAGACATCGTGCTGGCCATCATCGGAAAAATCGGCACCGCAGGCGGCACCGGCTACACCATTGAGTTTGCTGGGCCCGCCCTCCGCGCGCTCAGCATGGAAGGCCGTATGACGGTGTGCAACATGGCCATTGAGGCCGGTGCGCGCGCTGGTTTGATCGCAGTGGATGAAACGACATTGGCATACGTCAAGGGCCGCCCGTTCACTCCTAAAGGTGTTGAGCTGGAACACGCGATGGCCTACTGGCGCACCCTGCAATCCGATCCGGACGCGGCCTGGGACAGCATCGTGGAGTTGGACGCTTCGCAAATCAAACCGCAAGTTACTTGGGGCACGTCGCCTGAGATGGTGCTGTCAATTGAAGACCGCGTACCCGATCCCGAACGCGAAAAAGACGCCAACAAGCGCGACGCTATGGAGCGCGCACTGGCTTACATGAACTTAGAGCCGAACAAGCCGATTGCCGACATCGTGATCGACAAAGTGTTTATCGGCTCGTGCACCAACTCACGTATCGAAGACATGCGCGAAGCAGCGGCCGTGGTGCGCAAACTTGGGGCGAAAGTCGCGGCCAACGTCAAGCTCGCGCTGGTGGTGCCGGGCTCAGGCTTGGTTAAAGCGCAGGCCGAGCGTGAAGGCTTGGACTTGATTTTCAAAGCCGCCGGTTTCGAGTGGCGTGAACCCGGTTGCTCGATGTGCTTGGCCATGAATGCCGATAGGCTAGAGCCTGGTGAGCGCTGTGCTTCCACGTCCAACCGAAACTTTGAGGGCCGCCAGGGTGCTGGCGGGCGTACTCACTTGGTCAGCCCCGCCATGGCCGCGGCAGCTGCCATCAAAGGCCACTTTGTCGACGTGCGTCGATTGGCTTGACCTTCCCATTTTCGTGTTCGACTGGAGACTTGCCATGAAATCAGCCCTCGTATTTTTGATCGCTTCGTGCTTCGCGCTCTCAGCCTGCAACACCATCCAAGGTGTGGGTAAAGACGTCCAAAAAGCCGGCGAAAAAGTCGAAGACGCGGCCAAGAAGAAGTGAGCCGCTGCCAGTGAATTCCTTTCAAGTTCACAAGGGCAAGGTCGCTCCCATGGACAGGGAAAACGTCGACACCGACGCCATCATCCCCAAGCAGTTTTTGAAGTCCATCCAAAAAGCAGGCTTCGGGCAAAACCTGTTCGACGCTTGGCGCTACCTGGACCCGGGCTTCCCGGGCCAGGACCCAAAAGCTCGCCAAATAAACCCTGACTTCGTGTTGAACCAACCGCGCTACCAAGGTGCCTCGGTGCTGCTGGCGCGTAAAAATTTCGGCTGCGGCTCGTCACGCGAGCACGCGCCTTGGGCCATCGACCAATACGGTTTTCGAGCGCTGATTGCACCCAGCTACGCTGACATTTTTTTTCAACAACTGTTTTAAAAACGGCCTGTTGCCCATAGTGCTGCCTGAGGCGCAGGTGGCAGTGCTGTTCGACGAAGTGGCGGCCTTCGTGGGCTACGAGCTCACCATCGACTTAGAACGGCAAGTGGTCGTGAAGCCTGACGGTGCCGAGCTGCCGTTTGATGTGCAGCCATTTCGAAAATTTTGAAGCCGCACACTATGCCGTAGTAGATTTTGC
>JANPNT010000319.1:0-2662 GCA_031427655.1 Burkholderiales bacterium | reverse complement strand
GGTAGAGCACCAAACTCAGCATCCACATGGCACCGCCCGTAGAGCGCACTTCGGGGAAGCGGTAGTCGGCGCGCGTCCAGCCCATCAGCTCGCGCAGGCCGCTTTGCACGGGCCCCGCAAACTGGAGCAGGTCGGTGTAGGTATAGGCCATCACATAGGCCGGCATGGCCAGTGGCAGCACCAACATCCAATCGAAAGTTCGGCGCAGCGGGAACTCGAAATGCGTGACCAGCCACGCGCTGCCCACGCCCAAAAGCGCCGTGAGAAGCGCCACCCCAGCGCACAGCCACAAGGTGGTGGCGATGTAGTCCGGCAGCACGGTGGACAACAAATGCGCCCAGGTGCCAGAGGTGCCGCCGCGCAACACATTGCTTGCCACCGACAGCACCGGCAGCGCCAGCAACGCGGCCAGCGAAACGGCCAGCGCGCTCAAACCACCGATGCGCCATTGCGTGCGGGCACCGGACGTGGCTTGGGCAACAGTCAACTGCTCAGATCGGCTGGCAGCGCCCGGGTTCATGGCTTGCGAATGAGAGTCATTCGTAAAGAGTGTAAGGTGCGGCACCAGATTTCTCTTGAAACGCGTTTTTGGCGCCTTCATGGCCACCATGTCTTTGTCCACATTGCCCCCGCCTTTGCTCAGCCTCAGTCACCTGCATCACCGTCACGGCCCGCGCGATACCGTGATGGACTTCAGCTTGAACGTGTCATCCGGCAGCATTTGTTGTTTGCTGGGCCCATCAGGTTGCGGCAAAACCACGGTGCTGCGCTGCATTGCAGGCTTTGAGCACCTGCACGGCGGTGAAATTCGCATCGCGGACGTCTTGGTCAGCGGCCTCGCATTTCATTTGCCCGCTGAAAATCGTCGCGTCGGCATGGTGTTTCAAGACCATGCCTTGTTCCCCCACTTGAGCGTCTTGGACAACGTGGTTTTTGGAACGGCGCGACGCCCTGCCGACATGGAGCGCGCGCGTGATTTGTTGGGCACCGTGAACCTGAGCAACGTGGCCCATCGCTATCCGCATGAACTGTCCGGCGGTCAGCAACAGCGTGTGGCCTTGGCGCGGGCCTTGGCCCCCGAGCCGCGCTTGATGCTGCTGGACGAGCCGTTTTCCAACCTCGATTTGCAACTGCGCGAGCAATTGGCGCTGGAAGTGCGCAGCCTGCTCAAGGCCAGCCACACCACCGCCGTTTTCGTGACGCACGACCAGCACGAAGCCTTTGCCATGGCCGATGAAATCGCCGTGATGCGCGACGGCCGCTTGCAGCAACTCGACAGCGCCTACCAGCTCTACCACCAGCCCGCCAACCGCTTCGTGGCCGACTTTGTAGGGCAGGGCGTGTTTGTGCCCGCCACCGTGCTGGGGCCCCACAGCTTGGCGCTGGCGCACGGTGAATTCGGCAACCTCAGCGCAGACCATGCCATTCAGTTTGCCGGTGGGGACACGGTGTGCGCCACAGGCAGTCGGGTAGACGTGCTGCTGCGCCCCGACGACGTGGTGCACGACGACGCCAGCCCTGTGCTGGCCACTGTGATCAGCCGGGCGTTTTTAGGGGCGGAGTTTTTGTACACCCTGCGCCTGCGCGGTGGCAGCCGGGTGATGGCCATGGTGCCCTCGCACCACAACCACGCGGTGGGCGAAGACATCGGCGTGCGTTTGATTCTCGACCACTTGATGGTGTTTGAGCGCGCCTGAATTTCGGCTGAAATTCAAACCAGGCGTCAAGTCAACGGCGAACCTATATCGTGAACGCGCTCGGCCGTGTGTTCCCTTCATGGCTGTTCTCGGCAAAGCGCATGAAGTCATTGAAGGGCATGGGTTTGGCCAATATGTAGCCTTGAACGGTGTCGCACTTCATGCGTTTTAGTTGCTGCAGTTGGTTGTCGGTTTCTGCGCCCTCGGCGACCACTTCCAGCGACAGCGAATGCGCGAGTCGAATCATGCCCCGGACGATTTTTTTGCCGGCTTCGCTGTTGCCCATGTCGTTGACGAAAGAACGGTCGATCTTCAGCACTTGCACCGGAAACTGCGCCAGATACGCGAACGATGAATAGCCGGTTCCGAAGTCGTCGATGCTGATGGTCACGCCCATGCCGTTCAGCTCATTCAGCACTTTGCAGCTGACTTTCACGTCATGCATCAACGCGCCTTCAGGAATTTCCACTTCCAGCAAACGCGGGTTGACTTTGGCGTCAGACAAGGCTTTGGAAACGCGGTCGGCCAAGTACATGTCGTTCAGTGAATCGACCGACAGGTTCATGCTGATCGGAATGTTGCGGCCTTGCCCAGCCAATTCGGCGATGTAGTGCAATGTTTGCTTCAGCACCCATTGGTCGATGGACACCATGGCACCAATTTCCTGCGCAATGCCCAAAAACACGCCTGGTGCCAACATGCCGCGCTTGGGATGCGCCCAGCGGATCAGAGCCTCGCCGCCCACCACTTGCCCGGTTGACAACGACACCTTCGGTTGAATCATCAAAGCGAATTGATTGCCGTCGATGGTTGTGCGCAACTCGCCTTCCAGCACCGCGCGCATTTGCGTGGCCAGCTCCATTTCCGGCTTGTAAGCCGTCACCGCATCGCGGCCCGCTTTTTTGGCTTCACGCAACGCAAGGCCGACGCGTTTGACGATGACCTCAAAGTCGTTGCCGTTGCGG
>JANPNT010000318.1:0-12528 GCA_031427655.1 Burkholderiales bacterium | reverse complement strand
GGCCCTACATCACGATCGGGATGCTCGGGTTCGTGCTCCTGGTGCCGTTGGCCCTCACCAGCACGCGGGCGTCGATCGCGGCCATGGGCAGCGCGCCGCAGTGAATGTCGCCCAGCGCCTCGGCCATCACCACCGCGTAGGAGTAGTCCAAGCCCATGCCGCCGTAGGCTTCGGGCTTGGTCAAGCCCAGCAGGCCCAGGTCGCCGAGCTTCTTGAAAACTTCGTGCGCGGGGAAAATTTCTGCGGCTTCCCATTCATCGACATGCGGGTTGATTTCGTCGGTGATGAAGCGCTTCAGGGTGCGCTGAATTTCTTGGTGTTCATGAGTGAGTTGCATCTGGCTTCTCCTTCGGTTTTGTTCAAGGGCGGGCCACGCCGAACTGCATGGGCCGCAAAGTTTTTTGATCTGCTTCTGCGCACAGGCTCAGGCACATCGACAGCACAGCGCGGGTGTCGCGCGGGTCGATCACGCCGTCGTCCAGCAGCAAACCCGAGGTGTAGAACACATCGGCTTGGCGCTCGAACACATCGACGATTTGCGCGCCTTGTGCGTCGAGCAAGTCGCTGTCTAACGTAATGCCTTTGCGCGCCGCGTTTGCTTCGGCGACGATGCGCATGGTTTGTGCGGCTTGCTGGCCGCCCATCACGGCGGTGCGTGCTTGCGGCCAACTGAACAAGAAGCGCGGCGCAAAACCACGGCCGCACATGCCGTAGTTGCCCGCTCCAAATGAAGCGCCACATTGAATGGTGATTTGCGGCACCGTGGCGCAGGTCACGGCTTGAATCATCTTGGAGCCGTGCTTGATCATGCCGGAGCGTTCGCTGTCGCGCCCCACGATGTAGCCGGTGGTGTTTTGCAGGTAAACGAGGGGGTGGCCGAGCTGGCAGCAGCGCTGAATGAAGTGCGTGGCCTTGTTGGCTGCGGCCACATCGATGGGGCCGTTGTTGCTGATGATGCCCACCGCGTGGCCAGCTATGCGCGCTTGCACGCACAGGGTTTGCGGGCCGTGGTCGGGCTTGAATTCGAGGATTGATGAATCGTCAACCAGGCGCAGCATCACCTCACGCATGTCGATGGGCAATCGCAACTCAGCGGGCATCAAGCCGAGCAATTCTTCGGCGTCATAACGAGGCGGGGCGGTTGTGCGAACTGTGGGCGTGCCCCATGCCAGTTGGTCCACCACATGCCGCGCCATGCCCAGCGCATGCCGGTCGTCTTCGGCCAAATACTCGCCCAAGCCCGAGACGCTGGTGTGCATTTCAGCGCCGCCCAATTCTTCCTCGGTGGCCACCTCGCCGGTGGCCGCTTTCAGCAACGGCGGCCCGGCCAAGAAGGCGCGGGAGCGGCCACGCACCATCACCACCACGTCGCTCAAGCCGGGCATGTAGGCACCACCTGCGGTGCCTGAACCGTGCTGCACCGTGATGACGGGGATGCCCGCCGCAGACAGTCGCGCAAGGTTGCGAAACAGCGCGCCGCCCAGCACAAAACCTTCCACCTTGTAGCGCATCAAATTCGCGCCCGCGCTCTCAACCAAGTGAACAAAGGGCAGCTTGCTTTGCAACGCAATTTCTTGCACCCGCAAAATTTTGTCCAAACCCATGGCTTGAATCGCACCCGCTTCGATGCCCGAATCGCTGGCTACCACCATGCAGCGTACGCCGCTGATGTGGCCGATGCCCGCGATGATTCCGGCGCCGGGCACCGAACGCGCTGGGTCGGGCGTGTCTTGCAGCCAACCGGCCAAGCTGCACAACGGCAACCACGGCGCACCGGGGTCAAGCAGCAACGCGATGCGGTCGCGCGGCAGCAACTGGCCGCGCTTGTCGAAGGTGGGTTTTGATTTGGCCGAGGCAAGCACGGCCCGGTTTTCGATGTCGCGCAGTTGGGTAATGCGCGCGAGCATGGAGGTGCGACGCGCGAGCGCGGTGGAGCTTGCGAGGCTCATGTTTTGCTGCCTCCCCTTTTGAGGGGAAGAGTTGGGGGTGAGGCAGGGCTTTTGAGGCGCGTGCGCAGAGCCTGCTGAACGGCATCGGCCTGCAAGCCGATGCGCGGTGCGCAGCTGGGGTTTGAGATTTCGAACACAGCCCGTTTGAATTTCCCGCTTTCACCCCCATCCCAGCCTTCCCCCGCGGGTGACGAAGGAGCCCTCCCAGGGCTCAAGGGGGAAGGGGCAACGCCAGCCCAGCTCATCGCGCAAACACCTTGGGCACCACTGCCCGATGAAAGCCGTCAAACGGCTTCACCGCTGCACGCTGTTGCGCCGCCTCATCAGGCAAAGCCATCGGCCACCCCATGCGCACCTGTGGCCGCGCACCGTCCACGCGCAGCGTTGTGCCGCTGATGAAGTTGGCCCCGGGGCTGAGCAAAAAAACAATCGCTGCCGACACCTCGGCCTCCAAGCCAAAGCGGCCCATCGGCAGCGTCTTGCGCATGGCGCGCAGCATGTCGGCGGCGGCTTCGGGGTAGTGGTCCATCCCGCTGGACGCGATGTAGCCGGGTGCCACCGCATTCACGCGAACACCGCTCACCGCCCATTCAGCAGCTGCGGTTTCGGTGAAGCTGACCATGCCCGCACGTGCCGCACCGCTGTGGCCCATGTTGGGCATCGAGCCCCACATGTCGGCCACGATGTTCACCACGTTGCCGCCGTTTGCTTTCATGCTTTGCAGGTAGCACTCGCGCGCCATCAAGAACCCGCCGTTCAAGTTGCTGGCCACCACCGCGTCCCAACCCTTGGCGCTGATCGATTCGAGCGGCGCAATGTACTGACCGCCCGCGTTGTTGACCAGAGCGTCGATGCGACCACGTGCGCTGACAACGGCGCTCACCGTGGCTTTCACCGCCTCTTCGTTTCGAATGTCGCAACTGAAAAAACTCGCTTGACCGCCGTCGTTTTCAATTTCGGCGGCGGTGCTTTGCAGCTTGTCCAGGCTGCGGCCGATCAGCACCACGTGGGCACCCAAGGCCGCCAGTTCGTGCGCGGTGCAACGGCCTATGCCCGAGCCGCCGCCGGTCACGATGACGACCTTGCCAGCAAACAAACCGGGCGCAAAAGTAGATTGATAGTGGCCCATGTTCATGCCGTCCGCGAATGAATGAAAAGCGCCATCGCGGCCGAAGTGAGGTCGTCGAGCGTCGACGCTTTGCGTGCGCTGTACCACTGCGCCGACCAGTTCAGAGCGCCAAAAATCAACAAACGCGCCAGGTGAACCTCGCCGCGGAGTTGGCCGTTTTCATGGAGCGCTTGCAGCACCGGCAACCACATCGCTTCATACGACGCTTGCTGCCGCTTTACCGCATTGCGCTGCCGCGCATCGAGCGATCGCCACTCGTACAGCATGACGGGAATGAAGTCGCTGCGCGGGCCTAGCAACACGCCAAAGTGATTGCGTATCAACAAGCTCAGCGCTTGCTCGGGCAGGTCAGTGCGCAATGGCAATCCAGCCTGCTGCGCTAACGCGGTTTGCATGCCCTCGTCCATCACTGCGTGCAACAGTGCCTCTTTGGTTTTGAAGTGATAGAACGGCGACCCCGAATGCATGCCCACGGCGGCGGCAATGTCGCGCGTGGTGGTGGCGTGAAAGCCTTGGCGGCGAAACAGCTTGGCGGCGGCGCGGATGAGCGCCAGTCGGCGGTTGCCGTCGTCACGTTCGTCTGGCGTCTTGCGCGGGCGTCCGCGTGGGCGTTTGGCTTGCACCGTGATGGAAGACGTTGAAGGACGTTGCAGTGCGGCGGTCATGGTGTGCAGAGGGAGCAAATACAAAAGTGCATTTAAACAAAGCGCTTGCTTGCTAAAAGTCTATACTTTTTTCCACTCACATCGCAAGCCGCTTTCAGGGCACATCACCAGGGACTGACCATGACACCTGTTTCCTACCAAGTCACCGACCGCATTGCGGTGGTCACCATCCACCGACCCAAACGTCGCAATGCGGTGGACGGCCCGACCGCCAAGGCGCTGGCAGCTGCGTTCCGTCAATTCGATGTCGATACTTCAGCCGATGTGGCGGTGCTGCAAGGCGAAGGCCATTGCTTTTGTGCGGGGGCCGACTTGAAGGCGCTGTCGGGTGCAGGCGCGGGTGCAGGGGCAGGAGCAGGAGCAGGCGAAGGCAACCGGATCGAGGCCGACGGCGACGGCCCAATGGGCCCGACGCGCATGCAACTCAGCAAACCCGTCATCGCCGCGATTGAAGGCCATGCAGTGGCGGGCGGTTTAGAGCTGGCGTTGTGGTGCGACCTGCGCGTGATGGCCGATGACGCGGTGATGGGCGTGTACTGCCGCCGCTTTGGCGTGCCGTTGGTGGACGGCGCCACGGTGCGATTGCCGCGTTTGATTGGTCAGTCGCGCGCGATGGATTTGATCTTGACGGGGCGCTCTGTGCTCAGCACGGAGGCTTTCAACATCGGCCTGGCGAACCGAATTGCGCCTCCGGGCCAAGCTCTGTCGGCAGCGTTAGAGCTGGCGCGTCAGTTGGTGTGGTTTCCGCAAAACTGCATGCGCAATGACAGGTTGTCGGTGCTGGCGCAGTGGGGCTGTACCGAAGCCCAAGCTGTCCAAATTGAGACCAGCTTGGGACTGCGCACCTTGGCTTCAGGTGAGGCCTTGCACGGCGCGGACCTCTTCAGCGCGGGTCAGGGCCGACACGGCAGTTTTGGTGCGACATGAGGCTCATAAAAACGCCGTTCAAACGCGTTTAGATATCTCGTACAAGACCAATGCGCTGACACCCAGCAAAGCCACCGCCAAGGTGGCCAGTTTAACGAGGCCTCGTCTGGCTGCTGCGCGCCGCGCTGCCATACGCGAGGCCACCGCCGCGTCTTGCCAGCTGCTGTTGATGCTTTGGGTGGACGATTCAAATGTGGTGGTTTTCTCGTCGGGCTCGTCGTCCCAGGTGAAGCGTTCAGGTTTGCGGCTCATGCATGAATTTTCGCGCATTGCGCCGCCGTCAGCCACACCGCAGATGCGGGTGTTCGTGCCCTGTTCAACGTCTTCTGGCTTCGCGAGTTTGCCCACGTGCCGCGCCGCGTGCGCCGCCATGCATTTGCCACAGCGGCTTCTTGCCCTTGAGTTGGCGCTCAATGCCGTCGTTCAAGCGGCGGCGCATGTCGATGACTTCTTCCACATGCCCAAACACATTCGGAAAGCGCAAGTCCAGCCACAACCACAGCGTGCACGAACGCAGCGCTTGCTCCATTCGTTCCAGCCGGCTGTGCTCGTCCACCTCCTGCAAAAACCACGGCGTACCGGCCTTGCCTGTCAGCGCGTGGCTGTGTGTCCAACCCAAAAATTGCTGCACCTGGGCGTCGGTGCGCGAATCGACCGGCGCTTGCGCATAGGTGAAGCGCTCTTTCAAAGTCAGCGACCCGGCACTCTCGTCCAGCTTGGCTGCCAACTCCAACATTTGCTCCAGCTTGGCCACTTCGAAGTGCGCGTTGTCCAACTGCAATTGGTCCATGAACACACCCAGCACATCGCGCAGTTTTTTTAGACCCAAACGCGATGAAATGGTCGATATGTGCCAGCCGTTCGGTGCCACCGGTGCTTTGAAATCGCGCGGTGCGCGCGGGGTTTTGGGCAGCAGTTCTTTCAGGGTTTTGGCGGCCGTGGGTTCGGCTTCGCGCAGCACGCCGACAAAGCCTTCGTCGTGCATGCCGTAGCGTCCGGCGCGGCCCGCGATTTGGTGCACTTCCGACTCATTCAATGTGCGGTCGCCTTCGCCGTCGAACTTGGTCATGGTGCTGAACAGCACGCGACGTATGGGCAAATTCAAGCCCATGCCGATGGCGTCGGTGGCCACCAATATGTCTGAGGCGCCGTGCGCAAAACGTTCGGCCTCGCGGCGTCGCACTTCCGGCGGCAGCGCACCGTAAATCACCGACACCTCATGCCCGCTGGCACCAATTTGGTCGCGCAGCATCAGCACTTCGCGGCGGCTGAAGGCCACCACCGCATCGCCTTTGTGCAGGGCTGAAATGGGCACCGGCCCGGGCAGCAACTGGACATGCTGCTTGCGCTCGAAGTGGCGCACTTCCACTTTTTCACCGCACAGGCCCAGCAAGTTTTCCAGCGCTGGCACGGCGTAGGCCGAGCAAATGATGATCACCTCGCTGGCCGGCACCGCCACGATGGCCTGCGTCCAAGCCCAGCCGCGATACGGGTCAAAAATCATCTGCGCTTCGTCGATCACCGCCACTTCCATGGGCTTGTTGGTGCCAACCATTTCAATGGTGCTGGAGACGACGCGTGCGCCGTCTGCGGGCACGTTTTCTTCGCCGGTGAGCAGCGAACACGGCACGCCGCGCGCCATTAAGCGGTCGCGGCCCTCCAGCGCCAACAAGCGCAGCGGGGCCAGGTAGGCACCGTTGCCTGCCTTGGCCAAACGCTCGAATGCGGCGTGCGTTTTGCCGCTGTTGGGTGGGCCCACAAACAGCGTGATGGTGCGCTGCAAACGGCGCGCTTTCTCGAAGGTGTCGGGGTAGCCTTGAAACGCCAGCTCAGTACTCAAACCGCTGAGCGTGTCGAGCTCGGCCACGCGGTGTTCCCAGCGATCCTGCGCGCGCGTGCAAGCAGCCTTCAGTGCTTCAATCGGCTGCGGTGTGGTGCATTCCGATTGCAAGCGCGGCAGCAGTGAACCCATTTGCGCTGCGTTGCCCGATTCGCTGCGCGCCACCAGGTGTTCCAAGTGCAGCGTCAACTCGGCGGTGTGTGAGTACTCGGGCGGCTTGCCGAGCGCTGTCAGCAAAGCGGCTTGATCACCCGTTCGATAAAAGTCCCAGACCGGGGCAGACGGCAGCGGCACACGAAACGCCACCGGCACTTTCCAACCCGAGACCGACCCACAAGCGGACAGCGACAACGCCTGCATCGTCAAGCGCTCCCACAGCGCGCCAATGCGCGTGATGCCCAAGGTGTCGAGCGCGGCGGTGCGCTGGGTCATCAAAGTGCGCACGTCTTTGCCCGTGCCCACCGCGGCCAGATGGCGCAGCGCGTCGTCCATTTCCAGCGGTGCAATCCAGCGGCTGGGCCGCGCACCAGCGGCCGACTTTTGCAGCAAGATAAAGCCGCGCTTGTCTAAATAGTCTTCAAACCCCGCTGTGCCTTCGGTAATGAAATCGGCCGGTTTCACGACCTGCGGCAAGGTGTAAGCCGCCTGCTTGATGGCCATCACTTGGTCGTGCGTGAGGTGCGACGGCACCAAGCTGGCGTGGCGCGGGTGGGGCAGGCCGAAGGTGTCTGGCTTGGCGGGGGATGTGGTCATTCAAGTGGGGATTTGGGGGCTGTTAAAACACGGTTTGATCATAGGCCTGCGATTAAGTCATCCTCGTTCGGCGGTTTCGAATTTGCGTTGGGGCAGCCGCAAGTTATTGATTTGATTCACTTTTCACCATTCGCGCTCAAATTTGCGTGTGAATGGTGGAAAAAGGTTTTGACGACCGCTGACGGTCAAATCAAACGCGCAATTTCGTCCTCGCTGAAGCCCGCCGCCAAACGCGCTTCGACGTTGTAGGGTGGACGCGAGCGGGGCGCGTTGTGCTGCTCGGCCAGTACCGAGTAGTGAGCCACGGGGTCGAGGCGTTGACGTTCGCACAGCCAGCGATACCAATGGTTGCCAATGGCCACGTGGCCAACTTCGTCGCGCAAGATCACGCCCAAAATTTCGACCGCGCGCGGGTCACCGGCTTTGGCGAACTTGGCTTGCAGCGGTGGTGTGGCGTCCAGGCCGCGCGCTTCCAAGGTGCGTGGCACCAAGGCCATGCGCGCCAACACGTCGTGCGCGGTACGCTGGGTCATGACCCACAAGCCGTCGTGGGCGTCGAAGTTGCCGTAGTCGAAACCCAGGCTCAGCAAATGTTCGCGCAGCAAGCTGAAGTGCATCGCCTCTTCGCTGGCCACGCGCAGCCAGTCGCGGTAGTAGGCGGTGGGCATGTCGGCGAAGCGCCAAACGGCGTCGAGCGCCAAGTTGATGGCGTTGAACTCGATGTGGGCAATGGCGTGCAGCAGCGCGGCGCGGCCGTCCACGGTGAAAGCGCTGCGGGTGGGCACGTCTTTGGGCGACACCAAACGGGGCAGGGCGGGGCGGCCAGGCAAGTTTTCTGGGGCAAGCAGTTGCGCGGCGGGATTGACGCTGAACTGCGCCATCGACGCAAACAAGGCGCGGGTTTTAGTCGCTTTTCGCGCGGGGTCGGTCAAGCAAAGCAACTGTAGGGCGCTCTCTCGAAGGCAGGTGGTCATCATCCGTAGAATCATTTGCTTTGCTGCCAAACCCGCATCCCATGGCCATCTATCAACTCGACGACCTCCAACCGCAATTGGCGAGCACCGCATGGGTGGCCGACAGCGCACAAGTCATGGGCAAGGTCGAACTGGCTGCCGACACCAGCGTGTGGTTTGGCGTGGTGCTGCGCGGTGACACTGAGGTGATTCGCGTGGGCAAGGGCTCCAACATCCAAGACAACAGCGTCGTGCATACCGACATGGGCTGTCCCGTGCTCATTGGCGAAAACGTGACGGTGGGCCATCAGGTGACGTTGCACGGTTGCACGATTGGCGACGGCACGCTCATTGGCATTCAGGCCGTGGTGCTGAACGGCGCAAAAATCGGCAGGCACTGTCTGGTGGGCGCAGGTGCTTTGGTCACCGAAGGCAAAGAATTTCCCGATGGCTCGATGATCATTGGCTCGCCCGCGAAGGTGGTGCGCCAACTCACGCCCGAGCAAATTGCGGGGCTGGACCGCAGCGCCGCGCACTATATTGAAAACGCCCGCCGCTTCAAGGCCGGGCTGAAAAAGATCGATTGAAGTTTTGAGCACCATTTAATGAGCGAGTTGCACAAATTTTTGTTCGAAGGTTTGCCCGTGCGCGGCATGCTGGTGCGCCTGACCGACGGTTGGCAAGAGGTGCTGCAACGCCGTGAAAAATCAGGCACCGCGTTTGATGCGCCGGTGCGCCAATTGCTCGGCGAAATGGCAGCGGCGGGTGCGTTGATGCAATCCAACATCAAGTTCAATGGTGCTTTGGTTTTGCAGATGCACGGTGACGGGCCGGTGAAGTTGGCGGTGTGCGAAGTGCAACCCGACTTGGCGTTTCGCGTGACGGCCACGGTGATTGGTGAGGTGCCGCCAAAAGCCCAACTCGAAGCGCTGCTCAACGTCAAAGGCAAGGGCCGCTGCGCCATCACGCTCGACCCGAAAGACAAGTTCCCGGGTCAAGTGCCTTACCAAGGCGTGGTGTCGTTGCACGGTGACGCACGCGAGCCGCTGCAAAAGCTCAGCGATGTGTTGGAGCATTACATGCTCCAGTCTGAGCAGCTTGACACCAAACTCATCCTGGCGGCCAACGACAACGTCGCCGCAGGTTTGCTGATACAGCGTCTGCCTGTGCAGGGCGAGGCCAACCTGGCAGGTGCCGATTTTGACAAACGCGCCAGCACCGCCAATGAAGATGAGATTGGCCGCAACGAGGACTACAACCGCATCGCCATGCTGGCCGCCACCTTGACCGCTGAGGAGCTGTTGTCACTCGACGCCGACACCGTATTGCGCCGCTTGTTTTGGGAAGAAACCTTGCGCCGCTTCCCGCCGCTGACCGGTGACTTGGCACCGCACTTTGCTTGTACCTGTTCTCGCGAGCGGGTGGGCAGCATGCTGAAAAGCTTGGGCCGTGCCGAGGTCGACGACGTGGTGCGCGAGCAAGGTCGGGTGGAGATTGCCTGCGAGTTTTGCGGCATCAAATACCACTTTGATCCGGTCGATGTGGGCGGCCTGTTTGCGCCGCCGGAAGATCAAGCGCCGGGCTCGGTGGCAATCAACTGACGGCGGGGTTTCTGACGGTCTTCTTGCCCAGATCGCACCACCTTGCCACGCTGCAAACTTCGCACCGCGGTTGGCGAGCCAGGCAGGTGTAGCGACCGAGCAAGATCAACCAGTTGTGCGCGTCCACCAAGTATTCGTCGGGTACGCGTTTCATCAGCTTCAACTCTACTTGCAGCGGGTTTTTGCCCGGCGCCAAACCGGTGCGGTTGCCGACCCGAAAAATGTGCGTGTCCACCGCCATCGCGGCCTCACCAAATGCCACGTTGAGCACCACGTTGGCGGTTTTGCGGCCCACACCGGGCAGTGCTTCCAAAGCGTCACGCGTGCGCGGCACTTGGCCGCCGTGCTGTTTCACCAAGATGGCGCAGGTGGTGAGCAGGTTTTTGGCCTTGGTGCGAAACAATCCGATGGTGCGGATGTGCTCGGTCAGCGCGGGCAGCCCCAAGTCCAGCATTTTTTGCGGTGAGTTGGCGATGGCAAACAAGCGGCGTGTGGCCTTGTTGACGCTCACATCCGTCGCTTGTGCCGACAACAAGACGGCCGCCAACAGCTCGAACACATTGGTGAACTCCAACTCAGTGACGGGTTGCGGATTGGCCGCTTTCAGCGTGGCGAAAAACGGCGGGATGTCGGTGAGCTTCATGGGTTCAATGGTTGAAGAAGAGCAGCTTTTGCGGCGAGCTGCGCATTGCGTTCTTGCTCGCTGCGCTCGAACCTGAATTGGTGGAAGGCATGGCGGTGTTGTGAGGTCAGCGCCTGCGTTTCGCCCCAAGCTGCCCAGCCGGTGCGTTGCTCGGTCACGTTGACGAGCGAGATGCAGTCCACCGGGCACACCGGGATGCACAGCTCGCAGCCGGTGCACAAATCTTCCATCACGGTGTGCATGGCTTTGGGGCCACCAATGATGGAATCGACCGGGCAAGCCTTCAAGCAAAGCGTGCAGCCTATGCACCAAGCTTCGTCGATGATGGCCAATTGGCGCGGGCCTTCAACGCCGTGAACGGGGTTCAGCGGCAGCACGGCTTGGCCGGTGATTCGTGCCAGGCGCGCAATGCCTTCAGCGCCACCGGGAGGGCATTGGTTGATCGGCGCCTCGCCCTGAGCGATGGCTTTCGCGTAGGAGCGGCAATCAGGATATCCGCACCGTGTGCACTGCGTTTGCGGCAGGGCAGCGTTCAACGCATCGGCGAGCAGGGCGGTGGAAGTCACCGCCCGATTATCTCGAACGCATCACTTTGAAGTTTTGCGTTGGACGGCTGGCTTTGCGGCTGCTTGCTTTGCTGGCTTCAAGGCTGGCTTCGCAGTTGAGTTCGCAATCGCTTTTGCAGTTGGTTTGGCCACAGCAATTTCGGCTTCCACAGCTTTCGCAGGCCCTTGATGCTTGGCGATGAAATTACGCACCTGCGGGTAGACGTTGTCGCGCCAGCGGCGGCCCGAAAAAATGCCGAAGTGGCCTGCGCCTTCCACATCAAAGTGGAAGCGCCGGTTGGCAGCAATGCCAGTGCACAGGTCGTGCGCGGCCTTTGTTTGGCCCGCCCCCGAAATGTCGTCCAACTCACCTTCAACCGTGAACAAGGCGGTGGTGCTGATGTCTTGCGGACGCACCAACTGGCCGCTCACTTTCCATGTGCCGTTGACCAAGGCAAAGTCTTGGAAAACGGTTTTGATGGTGTCGAGGTAGTACTCGGCCGGCATGTCAAGCACGGCGTTGTACTCGTCGTAAAAGCTGCGGTGAAAGTCGGCGCTTTCGTCTTCGCCGCGCATCAGGTCGTTGAAGAAGTCGTAGTGCGACTTGAGGTGGCGGTCGGGGTTCATCGCAATGAAACCGGTGTGCTGCAAAAAACCCGGGTACACGCGGCGGCCGCTGCCTGCGTAGTTCACCGGCACGCGGTAAATCACGTTGTGCTCAAACCATTCAAAAGGCTTGGTGGTGGCCAAGTTATTGACGGCGGTGGGGCTCTTGCGGGCGTCGATGGGGCCGCCCATCATGGTCATGCTGCGCGGTGTGACTTCGCCGTTGCTGGCCATCAATGAGATGGCCGCCAACACTGGCACGGTGGGCTGGCACACCGAAATTACATTTACTTCAGGTCCGATGTGGCGAATAAATTCCTGCACGTATGCGATGTAGTCATCGAGGTGGAACGCGCCATTTTCCAGGCTGACCGTGCGCGCGTCGGTCCAATCGGTGATGTAGACCTTGTGGTCCTGCAGAAG
Source organism: Burkholderiales bacterium (assembly GCA_031427655.1). GTDB lineage: Bacteria > Pseudomonadota > Gammaproteobacteria > Burkholderiales > Burkholderiaceae_C > JANYJJ01. The sequence continues at coordinate 494 of JANPNT010000318.1, read as the reverse complement.
CTCGCGCACTGTTTCTCGCAGCAGCGTGGAGTGGTGGCCTGACAGGGGCGCGACAACCAGCACCGTGGGCTGGTTTTTCATGCGGTCCAGTGCGGTCGAGTTGTCGGTGAAGCGCTTGAAGCGCAGCAGGCGGCAAAACGGTTTGGTCAGCGCGGTTCGCTGTTGCACTGCCACTTCGACACCTGCCACTTCAATAGAGGTGATGCCGAACTCGGGCTTTTCGTACTCCTTGGACAAGCGGTGCATCAAACCCAGACCGGCCGACATGCGCTGCGCCATAGGCGCGTGCGCAAAAAGTGAGAGCGGGTGGCTGTAAAGCTTGGCAGACGCGGCAGAGAACTCGGCAAACGGGTTCAACACAGCGCGTTGAGCTTCATACAACTGATACAGCATGGGATGTCCTTGGTTAATGCGCTTTGATATTGTGCGCTGCAGCATTTTAAAGTGCAGTTGCTTACAGACGCGCCGACCCGATTGGGGTCATTCCCCAAAAT
>JANPNT010000317.1:0-10181 GCA_031427655.1 Burkholderiales bacterium | reverse complement strand
GCCTTGTCGCCCATGCCGACCAGGAAGAACTTGGACTCGCCGCGGGTGAACTGCACCTGGACGTCGACCCGCACCGCCTCGACGCCGCCAGGAGCGTGCGATTGAGTCGGTCAAACGCGACACCGAAGTGGCGCAACAGCAAATTCGACTGCGCTTGATCGTCAACCAAGAACAACTGGTGCGCATTGCCCGCGACATTGGCGCACGCAGCATCAACGCCGACGAATTTTTGACGCAAGCTGCGGTGTTCAGCCGCGAGCGGCCGGAGATCACGCACCTGATTTGGGTCAACGGATCGCGCGTGCTGTGGGCTGACTATTCGGGCATCACCATACGGCCAGAAACAGGTTTGACCGATGCCGAGATGCTGGCGTCGGTGCCGTCAGAGGGCAAAGGCAGCGAACCGGAGCGTGCTTTTGTGGCCGCGCGCGAAAACCGTCAGGCCGTCTACACCCGCCCGTTCAAGGACGCCAACGGCGTGGTGGTAATTCAAATCCACGTGCCACTGATTGATCGCAGCGCTTTCAGCGGCACACTGATCGCCGAATATGCGGTGGAAAGCCTGCTGCGCTATTTCGTCCCGCCCGAAGTCAGCGCGCGTCATGCCATCAGCCTGCTCGACAACCAGGAACAAGTGCTGGCCAGCACGGTGTCGCCACTGCCGGGGCAAAAACCGCGGCCCTCGTTGATATGGCACGACGCGCCGGTGGCAGCTGCAGGAGACGGCTTGATCTTGCGCGGTCAGGGCTATCGAACTTCAGTGGGCTTGATTAGCAACACGCTGTTTTGGATGGTGGTGGCGCTGAGCGTGCTCACCGTGTGGATGCTGCTTGGCACCTGGCGGCACATGCGCCGACGCGCGCAGATGCAAAGCGCCTTGGTGTCCGAGGCCAACTTTCGCCGCGCCATGGAAAACTCCATGCTCACCGGCATGCGCGCCATGGACATGGAGGGCCGCATCACTTACGTGAACCCGGCTTTCGGTGCGATGACCGGTTTTGGCGAGGCTGAATTGGTCGGTCGCAGGCCGCCCTTCCCCCACTGGCCCATGGACCGCCATGAAGAAAACACGCGGCTGCTGCAACAAGAGCTGCAAGGCCGCAGTCCGGCCGGCGGCATCGAGGTGAAGGTGCTGCGCAAAGACGGCAGTCAGTTCGATGCACGCATGTATGTGTCCCCGTTGATCGACTCCAAAAACCAGCAAACCGGCTGGATGACGTCGATGACCAACATCACTGAAGCCAAGCGCATACGCGACCAACTGTCGGCTTCGCACGAACGCTTCACTACCGTGCTGGAGGGGCTGGACGCCTCGGTGTCGGTTCTGTCAGTGCAGCAAGGCGAGCTGCTGTTTGCGAACCGTTCTTACCGCGTTTGGTTTGGCGCCGAGTCGCGCGGGCACGGCCTGCTGGCCGGCGACGACCCCCCGCATGAAAAGCATGCTGGGCAGCGACGACAGCGTAGACGAACTGGGCGGCCTGGCCACGCAAGAACTCACTCAAGACCTCTCCGAGGTGGGCTCGCCGCCGCGCGAAGTTTTCATAGAACCGCTGCAAAAATGGTTTGACGTGCGCGCCCGCTACTTGCAGTGGACGGACGGCCGACTGGCGCAAATGCTGATTGCCACGGACATCACCGCGCGTCTCAATGCTGAAACCGTGGCCGCCAACCAAGCCGAAAAAGCGCAAGTCACCAGCCGCTTGGTGACGATGGGCGAAATGGCGTCGTCGGTGGCGCATGAACTTAATCAGCCGCTCACCGCCATCACCAACTACTGCAACGGCATGGTCTCGCGCGTCAAAGGCAATGCGATTGAGAAAGACGACCTGATCGCCGCTTTGGAGAAAACCTCGCGCCAAGCGCAGCGCGCTGGGCAAATCATTCACCGCATTCGGGCCTTCGTGAAACGCAGCGAGCCGCAGTGCCAAGCATCCGACGCGCGCGCCATCGTCGAAGAAGCGGTAGAGCTGGCCAGCATCGAACTGCGCCGACGCAACGTGGGCATCCACACCTACATTGCGCAGCGTCTGCCCACCGTGATGGTCGACCCGATCTTGATCGAGCAAGTGGTGCTGAACTTGCTGAAAAACGCGGCGGAGGCGATTGACGCGGCGCATTTGCCGTCGGCGCGGCGCAACATCGAGCTGCGCGTGGTGCCCAAAAGCACGCGTGAAGAAGGTGCCTACATTGAGTTCACCGTCACCGACATGGGCCCCGGCATCAAAGACGAAGTCATAGGGCGGCTCTACGAAGCCTTCTTCTCCACCAAAGCTGAAGGCCTTGGAATTGGCTTGAGTCTGTGCCGTTCCATCATCGAGTCCCACCGGGGCAGGATCAGGGCGCAGAACCTCTACAATGGCGAGCTTGTGACAGGCTGCAGATTCACCTTTACGCTGCCTACCGAAGCTCCGCACGATGGCGCGTTTTCTCCCACGTTCACACCCACACTCACACCCACATTCACACCCACGCAAACACCCATGCTGACATCCCAGCTGACATCCAAGCAGTCATCCACAGAACGGGCCGCAACCTCATGAGTTTGATTCCAAAGAAAGGCACCGTTTACGTTGTCGACGACGACGAAGCCGTGCGAGATTCCTTGCAGTGGCTGCTCGAAGGCAAGGACTACCGGGTGAAGTGTTTCGACTCTTCCGAATCATTCCTGTCCCGTTTTGACCCGCGTGAAGTGGCTTGCCTGATTGCCGACATCCGCATGGACGGCATGAGCGGTTTGGAACTGCAAGACCGCCTCATGGAACGCAGATCGCCTTTGCCTATCGTTTTCATCACCGGTCACGGCGACGTTCCCATGGCCGTGACGACCATGAAAAAAGGCGCAATGGACTTCATCGAGAAGCCGTTCAAGGAAGAAGAATTATTGAGCTTGGTGGAGCGCATGTTGGACCAAGCGAGGTCGGCTTTTTCACAGCACCAAGAAGCTGCCAGCCGCGACGCTTTGCTGGGCCGCTTGACCACCCGCGAAGCGCAGGTTTTGGAACGCATCGTGGCCGGCCGCCTGAACAAACAAATTGCCGACGACTTGGGCATCAGCATCAAAACGGTGGAAGCGCACCGCGCCAACATCATGGAAAAGCTGAACGCCAACACGGTAGCCGATTTGCTGAAGATTGCACTGGGTGCCCAGACCAAACTCTGAGCTTCAAGCCCAGCGCAAACACCACGAGAAGGCCGCCCGCAAGCGGCCTTTCTTGTCTGAACATGCCCTGAAAACGCGCTTTAACATTCATTCATGACCGCAACACGAATCGACGGCAATGCACTCTCGCAGCAAATCCGCGCCGAGGTCGGAGCGCGCGCTGCTGCGCTCACGGCAGCGGGCACGCGCCCTGGGTTGGCTGTCATCTTGGTGGGCGCTGACCCCGCCAGTCAGGTCTACGTTCGCAACAAGGTCAAGGCCTGCGAGCAAGCAGGCGTGCATTCGGTCTTCAACGCGTACCCTGCCGACTTCACCGAGGCGGCGTTGTTAGCGCGCATCGCGGAATTGAATGCCGACGCGTTCATCCACGGTATCTTGGTGCAAATGCCACTGCCCGCTCACATTCGCGCACACCGCGTCGTCGAAGCCATCGCGCCGAGCAAAGACGTTGACGGTTACTCGACCCTCAGCGCGGGTGAATTACTCACCGGCGCGCCCGGTTTTCGGCCTTGCACGCCCTGCGGCTGCATGAAGCTGATTGCCAGCACCGGCGTTGATTTGCGAGGCAAGCACGCGGTGGTCATCGGCCGCAGCAACACCGTGGGCAAACCCATGGCGCTGCTGCTCTTGCAAGCCCATGCCACCGTCACCATTTGCCATAGTGCGACCAGCAATATCGGGCACCATACGCGGCAGGCCGATGTGGTAGTGGTGGCAGTTGGCAAACGCCACACGCTGACTGCTGACATGGTCAAACCAGGTGCCATCGTCATCGACGTCGGCATCAACCGCGACGAAGGAGGCCAGCTGTGCGGTGACGTGGACTATGCCGAGGTGGCGCAAGTGGCATCGGCCATCACGCCTGTCCCGGGCGGTGTCGGGCCCATGACCATCACCATGTTGTTGATGAACACGATTGAATCTGCGGAAAGAGCATCGAAATCATGACCAATCCTCTCTTGCAAGACAGCTCCACCAACTCGGTCGACGCTGGCATGCCCGACTTCGCCGCCATTCGGCCGGAACACGTGGCACCTGCCATCGACACACTTTTGGCCGAGGCTGACGCAGCGCTGGAAAAAGCCGTGGGTGCACAGGTGGCAGCCGACTACGACGCCATGTCGGCCGTGCTCGATGTGGCCGGTGAAAAATTGAAATTTGCCTGGGGCGCGGTGGGCCACTTGAATGCCGTGGCTGACACCCCGGAGTTGCGCGCCGCTTATGTGGCCGCGTTGCCCAAGGTCACCGAGCTGTCTACGCGCCACGCCAGTGACGAGCGCCTCTATGCCAAGTACAAAGCCATCACGGCCGCCAATGAATCGGCAGTGCCTGCCAAGGCATTGAGCGCACCGCGTCGAAGAGCGCTGTCTAACGCCATGCGCGATTTTGTGTTGTCGGGTGCCGAATTGCAGGGCGCTGCCAAGGCGCGATTTTTAGAACTGCAAGAAGCGCAAGCCGACTTGGGTCAAAAATTTGCCGAACATGTGCTGGATGCGACTGACGGCTTTGCGTACTACGCCACCGCAGACGAGCTGATTGGCGTGCCCGCTGATGCGGTTCAAGCGGCACGCCAAGCGGCCGCGACCGAAGGCAAGGCGGGCCACAAACTCACCCTGCATTTTCCCAGCTACTTTCCGGTGCTGCAGTACGGCGAAAACCGCGCGCTGCGCGAGAAAATCTACACCGCCTACGCCACACGTGCCAGCGAATCGGGAGCAGCCGAGCTCGACAATTCCAGCGTCATGCGCGAGTTGATGGCACTGCGCCACGAAGAGGCGCGCTTGCTGGGTTATGCCAACTATGCCGAGGTGTCGGTCGTGTCCAAAATGGCCGATACCCCGACGCAAGTGATGGATTTTTTACGCGACTTGGGCAAGCGCGCGCGTCCCTATGCGGAACGCGATTTGGCCGAGCTCAGGACCTTCGCGCGCGACGAGTTGAACCTGCCCGAGTTGAAGTCGTGGGACATGACTTTCGCCAGCGAAAAACTAAAGGAAGCCCGTTACGCCTTCAGCGATCAAGAAGTGAAGCAGTACTTCACTGAGACCAAGGTGCTCGACGGCTTGTTCCGCATCATCGAGACGCTGTTTGAGGTGAGTCTGCGCTCCGACACCGCGCCGGTCTGGCACCCCAGCGTGCGCTTCTTCCGCATTGAACGCGCCGGCACCCTGATCGGCCAGTTCTACCTCGACCCTTACGCTCGCAGCGGCAAACGCCCTGGTGCCTGGATGGACGACGTGCGGGGCCGTTGGGCGCGCCCCGAAGGTGCGTTGCAAACCCCGGTGGCGCACCTGGTGTGCAACTTCACGCCGCCCCTTACCGTGAACGGCCAATTGCAGCCCGCCTTGCTGTCGCACGACGACGTGACCACACTCTTCCATGAGTTTGGTCACGGTTTGCATCACATGCTGACGCAGGTGAACGACATCGGCGTGTCAGGCATCTCGGGTGTGGAATGGGACGCGGTGGAGTTGCCCAGCCAGTTCATGGAAAACTTTTGCTGGGAGTGGGACGTCGTCAAACGCCTGACCTCCCACGTGAACACCGGCGAGGCGCTGCCGCGCGAACTGTTTGACCGCATGCTGGCCGCCAAAAACTTTCAAAGCGGCTTGCAGACCTTGCGTCAGGTGGAGATGAGTTTGTTTGACATGCGCTTGCATGCCGAACCCGGCAGCGAAGTCAACATTCAGGCGCTGATCGACGAAGTACGCCGCGAAGTCGCAGTTGTCACACCGCCCGACTTCAATCGCTTCCAGCACAGCTTTTCGCACATCTTTGCCGGAGGCTACGCGGCCGGTTACTACAGCTACAAATGGGCCGAAGTGTTGTCAGCCGACGCCTGGGCTGCGTTTGAAGAAACCGCCACCGAAGGCAGCGGCGTTTTGAACGTTCAGACGGGCCGCCGTTACCGGGAGGCGTTGCTGGAAGCAGGTGGCAGCCGCACCGCCATGGAAAGCTTCAAAGCTTTCCGCGGTCGCGAACCCAAAATCGATGCGCTGCTTCGGCACCAGGGCATGAGCTGAGGAGACTTTCATGAACCGTCACTTCCGTCCGACCAAACCGGCACTGGCAAGCGCTTCCATTCTGCTTGCGCTGCTGACGCTGAGCAGCCCCGGTCACGCTCTCTACAAGGTGGTGGGACCCGACGGCAAGATCACTTACACCGACGTGCAACCCAGCCCCGGCAAGACCGGCAAAGTCACGCCCATCGGCCCGAACACGGCACCGCAAAACGAGGTCAGCCTGCCGCTGGAACTGCGCCAACCCGCTGCGCGTTATCCAGTGACCTTGTACGTCACGAATGCTTGCGAACCCTGCAACACGGGCCGACAGTTTTTGCGCCAACGCGGCGTGCCGTTCAATGAGCGCACGATCGCCACCACCGAGGATGTAGACGCCCTGCAGCGCCTGACCGGCGGCCGTGAGGCGCCGGCTTTGACCATCGGCGCGCAAACCGTGCGAGGCCTGTCGCAAGACATTTGGACCAGCTATCTGGATGCCGCAGGCTACCCGCGTGAGTCGCGCTTGCCCAGCAACTATCAATATTCGGTGGCCGCGCCGTTGACTGAGCGCCGCGACACCAGTCAAACCGCCGTGCCTCAGCGCGAAGAGTCGCCCACGCCGTCGCAGGGAGCGCCTGCAGCGCCGCGCTCCCCGTCGAGCATCCGCTTCTGACGCCGCGGTCAGTGCACTAACGGTTGGGGTCGCCGCTTCCGCGATGCGGGCCGCTCGTGGGGGCAATGAGATGACCTTGCTCTGAACGGATCCGCCGCGCAGGCCAACTGCCGGCCGCCACGCCGGCACTCATCACCCAAAACAGCGACGCCGCGCCGACCGCGCCGCCGAGCACCCCAAACATCAGCGGCATGAGCGCGCTGGAAGTGTTGATGGTCATGGAGCGCAAGGCAATGGCTTGGCCGTGGTTCTCTTTGGGTGTGAGCTGGTGCAAGGCCGTCATGATCATCGGCTGCACTGATCCCAGCGCCAAGCCCAAACAAACCGCGCACAAGCCCATCAGCCAGGCGGAGTGCACCGAAGGGTAGACCGCAAAAACAGCGGCTGTGGCCAACATCACGCGCGCCAAAACCTGACCGGCACTGAGCTTGGGGGCGCGGTGCAGCACCAGGGGAATCACAAGTCGCACCACGGTCACCGCCAGCGCAAAGCCGCCCAAAATGAAGCCGATGGCCGACGCGCTGAAGCCACGCTCGTGGCCCAAGATCGGCACCACGAACGCATGCAAGTCCCAGCTCGACGACAGCAGCCAATTCACAAACATCAAGCGCCGAAAGCCCGGCGTGTTGAACAGCTTCCACGCCGCGCCCACACCGCCTAGAACCACTTTGGCTTCGGGCTTTTCAACCGGCACTTGGCGCGCCCACCACAGCGACAAGAGCGGCAGCAACATCAGCGCGATGAAGGCACCGCGAAAACCGCTGAGGTCAATCATCACGCCCGCCACCACCGGTCCAATCATGTTGGACAGCGCAGGCGCCAAGCCCATCCAACTGAACACGCGCGTCAGGTCAGCACCGCTGCCCGAAGTCATGCGGCCCGCCGTGCGCTGAATGGCGATCAATCCAAAATTCGCACCCACACCACACAAGGTGGCGGCCACGCCGAGGACTGGAAATTGCCACGAGGTCAGCCAAGTAGCAAGCACTGCCAACAAGCCGCCTGCTGTCGTCAAACCCACCGCAATCCGCATCGGAAAGTGGTAGCCGTGCTGGTCGGCCAAGCGCCCTGCCCGCAGCGACGTGAGCACAGGCGCGGCCGCAAACAAGCCCAGCAAAATACCGATCGCCCACTGCGGGTGGCCGCCCCGCAGCGCGAGCAACGGCGCTGCCACTCGCACACCGGCCATGCAGGAATGCAAAAAAATCTGGCCCAGGATCAGCGCGAAAAGTGCTTTGGAAAAACCGGCTGGAGCCGCTAGTTTTTGAGGCGCGGTCAGCTCAACAAGCTCAAGCGGATTCATCACCGCCGAGGTCGGCTTCCTTCTCAGAATTTGCAGCTTCGGCGCCCATCTCGGTGCCCATCAACAAAGCCTGTGCACGCGTTTCAGTCAAGCCCTCCACCGCTTTCAATTTGCGCGTCATCACATTGCTGCGTGTTTGTGCCGCGTCAATTGCGCTGCTGGCCTCATCGAGCTTTTTCTTGGTCTTGCTCAGCACGTCACCGAACTTCGCAAACTCGGTTTTCACCGCCCCCAGCACCTCCCAGACCTCGGCGCTGCGCTGTTCGAGCGCCAGCGTTCTGAAGCCCATTTGCAAACTGTTCAAGGTGGCCAGCAAGGTGGTCGGCCCGGCCAGCATCACATGGTGCTCGCGCTGCAAACTTTCCATCAAACCAGGGCGTCGTAGCGCCTCGGCATACAAGCCTTCGGTGGGCACAAACAGAATTGCAAAGTCGGTGGTGTGCGGTGCGGCCACATATTTTTCGCGAATCGACTTGGCCTCCAACCGCAGCCGCTGCTCAATGGCTTTGCCCGCTGCGTCGGCCGCAGGTGCGTCGGCACGCTCTTGCGCGTCGAGCAAGCGCTCGTAGTCTTCACGCGGAAATTTAGCGTCTATCGGCAGCCACAACGGCAGGCCGTCGTCGCGCCGCCCTGGCAGCTTGATGGCAAATTCAACGCGCGCGCCGCTGCCCGGCACCGTCTCCACATTGGTGGCGTATTGCTCTGGCGTGAACACTTGTTCCAACAACCCGGCCAACTGCACTTCGCCAAACACGCCGCGCGATTTGACATTTGTCAGCACCCGGTTCAGCGCGCCCACGTCTTTCGCCAGGACCTGCATTTCACCCAAGCCGCGGTGCACTTGTTCCAGCCTGTCGGCCACTTGTTTGAAGCTCTCGCCCAGCCGCGCTTCCAAGGTCGCCTGCAGCTTCTCGTCCACCGTGGCGCGCATTTGTTCAAGCTTCAGCTCATTGCCTTGCTGCAAGGTCGTAAGGCGTTGCTCTACCGTGGTTTTCACCTCGCCCAAACGTCGCTCATTGGCCTCAGACAGCGCCCGCAATTGCTCACCGACAGAATCGGAAAACCGCTTGAGCGACATGTCCTGCGCCTCTCGCGAAGCCTGAGCCTGCGCCGTCTGCGTGCCACTGGCCGATTGCAGCGCCGCCGCCACGGCGGCCTGCATGGCGGCAAGCTGAGTGCGGAAGCTGTCGATCTGCTCGTTCTGCGTTTGTGCCACGGCGGCTTGCTGCTTGAGTGAGCCTTCTTGCAGCACGCTCTGCTGGTTCAACAAGCTCTGTTGAAACGTACTCAAACCGGTGCTCAGCGCCGCCCCCAACTCCAAGCGCGTGCCTTGCGCACTGCGCCCCAATTCGTCGCGCAGCTCGCGTTCGGTGCGCTCGTTGGTGGCCTGAAAAGCCGACTTCAAATCATCGCTGGCACGCTGTTGTGACGGGTTGGCACGCAGGCCCAGCCACAAGATCAAAACCAAATTGAGAAGGCCCAACGCCAGGGGAAACCAAACGAGAAATTCCATGCATCGATTGTCGCAGGCGGTCGATTGCTGCCTGCTTGCGCTGGCTGGACGAGTTGCGATTGGGGCTGGCGCTATCGAGATTCGAGATTCTCGTTCGCGACCGAGACATTGTGAAACGGCTGAAGCACTTGGGCCTGGAGTTCAACGTCAAGCCGCCGGGTCGCATGAGATTTCGTTCAACGCACTCAACGGCTGCGACGTTTGGCAGCGGGCTGGGTGGTCGCGTTGGCAGACGATTTTGCCGCCGATTTTTTGTCGTTTTACTTGCAAGATTCTTGAAGGACTTATCACTTGGCTTAACCGCCCGCACCGCCTTCGGCAGCCTCCACCACAAAGCACCCATCCGCAATGTCAGTCCTGCTTTCCGCCAGTGCCGATTCCAACTCGGATTCTCGAAGATGTTGGGTGCTCCAAGCCCGTCACCACAAAGCGAGCCGCACCCCGCACCCAAACCGTACCCATTGCTACTTGTAAGACTTGTGTATGTTTTACAAAAGATACTTTTACTAAATATGAATCGTCCATCACAT
>JANPNT010000316.1:0-4367 GCA_031427655.1 Burkholderiales bacterium | reverse complement strand
CAACGAAGCCTTGCTGCGCGCCCGCGTGACGCAGCTGTGGCAAACACGCATGCTGCGCATTGCCAAGCTCACCGTCAGCGACGAAATCGAGAACGCGCTGAGCTACTACCACGCCACTTTTTTGCGCCAAATTCCGCGTCTCTACCGTGACCTTGAAACCGCCCTGCCCGGCCACCCGGTGGCGTCTTTTTTTCGCATGGGCAATTGGATCGGTGGCGACCGCGACGGCAACCCCTTCGTCAACGCCGACACGCTGCGCATGGCCTTGTCGCGGCAGTCTGAAACGGTGCTGCGCTTTTATCTGACCGAAGTGCATGAGCTGGGTGCGGAGCTGTCGGTGTCGTTCACGCTGGCCTCAGTTACGCCCGCCATGCTGTTGCTTGCGTCGAATTCTCCCGACCACAACGCCCACCGCGAAGACGAGCCTTATCGTCGCGCCTTGATCGGCGTCTATGCGCGTTTGGCCGCCACCTTGCACGCGCTGACCGGCACCGAAGCGCTGCGCCATGCAGTGGCCCCGCAAAACGCTTATGCGTCGGCCGATGAGTTTTTGGCCGACCTGCGCATCGTCGAAGCATCTCTCAACACCCACCACGCGAAAGCGCTGACCGCACCGCGCTTGGCGCCGCTGATGCGCGCGGTGCAGGTGTTTGGTTTTCACCTCGCTACGGTGGACTTGCGCCAGAGCTCAGATAAGCACGAAGCCGTGCTGGCCGAGCTGCTGCAAGTGGCGCGCTTGCACGCCAACTACAGCGATTTGAATGAGGCCGAGCGCCGCGTGTTGCTGATGGGTTTGCTGAACGACGCGCGGCCATTGCGCGTGCGCGCTGCGGCCTACAGCGAGCTGGCCATCAGCGAAATCGCCATTTTTGAGACGGCCGTGGACATGCTGAGGCGCTACGGTCGCAGCGCCATTCGCCACTGCATCATTTCGCACACCGAAGATGTGAGCGATTTGTTGGAGGTGATGGTGTTGCTGAAGGAAGTGGGCTTGCTGCGCGGCACCTTAGACGCAGGAGCGGACGGTGTCGGAGGTGCGGCCGCCTTCAACGATTTGATTGTTTCGCCACTGTTCGAAACCATCACCGATTTGCGCCACGCCGAGCCCATCATGCGAGCGCTTTACGCCCTGCCCGGCATGGCCGCGATGCTGCAACGATCGGGCGGCGAACAAGACGTGATGCTGGGCTACAGCGACAGCAACAAAGACGGCGGCAGCTTCACCAGCAGTTGGGAGCTGTACCGCGCCGAGGTGGCACTGGTGGGCTTGTTCAGCGAACTCAAGCGCGACTTTGGCATCACGCTGCGCTTGTTCCACGGTCGCGGCGGCACCGTGGGGCGCGGCGGTGGCCCGAGCTACCAAGCCATCCTGGCGCAGCCGCCCGGCACGGTGAACGGCCAGATGCGCTTGACCGAACAAGGCGAGGTGATCGCGTCGAAATACGCCAACCCCGAAATTGGTCGCCGCAACTTGGAAACCTTGGTGGCCGCCACGCTGGAAGCCACCCTGCTGCACCCCACGCAAAACGCACCCAAAAGCTTTTTGGAAGCCGCCGCCACGCTCAGCGATGCGAGCTTTGCCGCCTACCGAAAACTGGTTTACGAAACTCCCGGCTTCACCGACTACTTTTTCAACGCCACGCCGATCCGCGAGATCGCCGAACTGAACATCGGCTCGCGCCCCGCATCGCGCAAGGCCACACGCGCCATCGAAGATTTACGCGCCATCCCTTGGGGTTTCAGTTGGGGCCAGTGCCGTGTGGCGCTGCCGGGCTGGTGCGGTTTTGGCTCAGCAGTAGAGGCGTTTTTGGGCGCGGACAACGGACATGGCAAGAGCGAGCGCGAAACGCAACTCAAGCTGCTGCAACGCATGCACAAGCAGTGGCCGTTCTTTCGCACGCTGCTGTCCAACCTGGACATGGTGATCGCCAAAAGCGACCTCGCCATCGCGGCGCGCTATGTCGATTTGGTCGAAGACAAAAAGCTCGGGCAGCGCATTTTTAAATTGATCCAAGCCGAGTGGCAGCGCACGAACACCGCTCTGTCGCTCATCACCGGCGACACGCATCGCCTGGCCAGCAACCCGTCATTGGCGCGGTCCATCGAGCACCGCTTTCCTTATCTGGATCCGCTGAACCACTTGCAGGTGGAGCTGATGCGCCGCTATCGAAAAAGCCATCCTGATGATCCCGGCTTAGAGCGCATGAAGCGCGGCATTCACATTTCGATCAACGGCGTGGCTGCGGGGTTGCGCAACACCGGTTGAACTCGCTTCTTCCTCCCTGACGCGTGAGGGTTTGAAGTGAGGCGCGGCTTTCGAGCCGCATTTGCCGAGCCTGCCGGACGGCATCGGTTTGCAAGCCGATGCGCGAGGCGCAGTCGAAGGCAAAAACGCTCAACACCCGCAGACTCACAGCCGCCTCTCCACCTCTCCACTTCTCTGCAACCCTGTCGGTCAAAGGCAGGGGGCAACACCCGCAGGGACCAACGGTTGCTTGGGATGAAATCTTGCCATCGACAGCGAGTCAACGTACTCGCCGTTGCGCATCGAGTAAGCGCGGTGCGTGCCTTCCAATTCGAAGCCGAATTTTTCGTAGAGCGCGATGGCAATTGTGTTGTCGGCATAGACATCCAACTCCATGCGCAAGACGCCCAACCAGTTGTCGGCGTAGTCGCACAACGCCGCCATCAGCGCAGTGCCCACACCTTGGCCTTGTGCGGTGGACATTACCGAAATGCCAAGCATCACGGCGTGACGGCGACGTGCTGCCGGGCTCACGGGGTGCAGGCCGGCCGAGCCCACCACCTCGCCGTTGACCTCTGCGACCAGCGGCAAATCGAGCTTGCCGGGTGTGGCGTTGTCAGTCAGTCGCGCTCGCCAGAGCTCTTCGCTGGTGTGCGGCATCTGCATCAGGTTGCCCAGCACCGCAGGGTCACCCATCATGCGCGCCATGGCGGCGGCGTCTTGCAGGATGCTGCGGCGCACCGTGACCAGCGCTTTGGGTCGACGTTGAGACGGTGTCATGACAACTACTCCTGTAAAAAACGCGCCTTCTAAATTAACGATCAGTTCATGACAAGCGTTGTTGCACCCAAGCATGAACAGACGTCAATGCCGCAGGCAACTGCGCCGCGTCTGTGCCGCCCGCCATGGCCAGGTCGGCCTTGCCACCGCCTTTGCCGCCGACCTGTTGCGCCACGAAGTTGACCAACTCGCCCGCCTTGACCGTGGTGACGCTGTCGGTGGTCACACCCGCCGCCAATTGCACTTTGCCGCCGTCTACCGCAGCCAACACGATCACCGCCGATTTAAGTTTGTCTTTGAGCTTGAACATGGTGTCGCGCAGCACCTGCGCATCGGCACTTTGCATGGTGGCGGCCAGCACTTTCACGCCCTTTACATCGAGCGCCTGCGCCACCAATTCATCGCCCTGGGCTGACGCCAACTTGCCTTTCAGCGCGAGCAATTCTTTCTCTTGCGCACGCAGGTGCTCCAGCATGGCCGCCATGCGTGCAGGCACTTCGGAGGTTGACGATTTCAAGCTCTGCGCCAACGCGCCGACCATGCCTTCGAGTGACTGCAAATAGCCCAGCGAGTGGTCACCAGTGATGGCCTCGACGCGACGCACACCAGCCGCCACACCCGTTTCAGCGACGATCTTGAACAGGCCAATGTCACCCGTGCGCGCCACGTGCGTGCCGCCGCACAGCTCGCGGCTGGAGCCGATGTCGAGCACGCGAACTTCGTCGCCGTACTTCTCGCCGAACAGCATCATCGCGCCGGTTTTTTGCGCGTCTTCCATGCTGAGCACACGCGCCTGGGTGGCGGCGTTGGCCAAAATTTCAGCGTTGACGATGGCCTCCACCTGCGTGGTTTGCGCGGCCGTCATCGGCGCGTTGTGGGCAAAGTCAAAGCGCGTGCGGTCGGCGTTCACCAATGAGCCTTTTTGCTGCACGTGCGTGCCCAGCACCTCGCGCAGCGCCTTGTGCATCAAGTGCGTGGCGCTGTGGTTGCGCACGGTTTTGACGCGGTTCTCAGCGTCCACTTTGGCGTTCAACACATCGCCGACTTTGATGTCACCTTCCACCACACGGCCGTGGTGACCAAACACGGTGGCTTGCACTTTGATGGTGTCTTCCACCAACAAGCGCGAGGTCGCGTTGCGCAACTCGCCCATGTCGCCCGCTTGACCGCCCGACTCGGCGTAGAACGGCGTGTGATCGAGCACCACCACGGCGTCGTCACCGGCCTTGGCGCTGGCCACCGAGCTGCCATCCACGTACACGGCAGTGACCTTTGCGCCTTCATACGTGAGCTGCTCGTAGCCGTGGAAAGTGGTGTCGGCACCCGTGTAGTTCAGGCCGGC
>JANPNT010000315.1:0-1778 GCA_031427655.1 Burkholderiales bacterium | reverse complement strand
ATCCCAAGCCCGCCGCCACTGGCGCGCTCACGCTGGAAACGCTCAGCCTGACCAAACGTTTCGGCAGCTTCACTGCGCTCGACAGCGTGAACTTCACCGTGGCGGCGGGCTCGGTGCATGCGCTGCTCGGTGAAAACGGTGCGGGCAAAAGCACGCTGGTGAAGTGCGTGGCGGGGTCGCAGCAGGCTGAGGCGGGCAGCTTGTTGATTGACGGGCGTGAGCACGCCATTGCCAACCCGGTGGTGGCGCGCGCGCTCGGCATCGGCAGGGTTTATCAGCACTTCACGCTGGCACCCAACATGAGCGTGGCCGAGAACTTGTTGCTGGCCGGAGGCCGCACGCCCGCGCTCATCGATTGGAAAAAAGAGCGCGCCGCCTTGAGCGCTTTTTTGAACACCACGCCTTTTCAGTTGGACTTGGCCGCCACGCCCGCCGGCTTGTCGGCCGGTGAAAAACAAAAGCTCGAATTGCTGAAGCAGCTGTATCTGAAACCGCGCTTGTTGATCTTGGACGAACCCACTTCGGTGCTCACGCCGCAAGAGGCCGACGAGGTGCTGGGCTATGTGCGCGCGGTGGCGCGGCGCGGTGAATGCACTGTGCTGCTCATCACCCACAAGTTTCGCGAAGTCATGGCCTATGCCGATGAAGTGACGGTGCTGCGCCGAGGCCGCAAGGTGATGGGCGCGAAGGTGAAGCTGACCACCCCGGCCGCGTTGGCGCAGGCCATGATTGGTGAGGCAGCGGCGGGTGCATCGGCGGTGTTGCTGGAAGGCAGCGCGGTGCCACGTGTGGCAGTGGCGGTGGATGCGCAGGTGGCTTTGCAGGTGGACGGCCTGAGCGCCGCTGGCGACCGTGGCACTTTGGCCTTGCAGGACCTGAGTTTGAAAGTGCACCAGGGCGAGATATTGGGCATCGCGGGTGTGTCGGGCAACGGCCAGCGCGAATTGGTGGAGGCGCTGGTGGGCCAACGCGCGCGCGCTGCGGGCAGTGTGAAAGTGGCGGGCCAGCCTTATGCCGCGCGGCGCGACGACAACCGCGTTTTGCAATTACGTGCGCTGCCCGAAGAGCCGCTGCGCAACGCCTGCGTGGGTGAGCTCAGCGTGGCGCACAACATGGCGCTGCGCGACTTTGACCAAGCGCCCTTGCAACGCGGCTGGCTGCGCTTTGATGCCTGGCGAGCCCGCGCGCGCGCGTGGATCGCAGACTACGGCATCAAAACCCAAGGCGAGAACGCAGCCATCACCAGCTTGTCGGGCGGCAACATCCAGCGTGCGGTGTTGGCGCGCGAACTGGCGGGCAGCATCAAGGTGTTGATTGCCGCCAACCCGGTGTTCGGCCTCGACTTTGCCGCCGTGACTGAGATTCACGCGCGCATTTTGCAAGTGCGCGCGCAGGGCGGTGCGGTGTTGTTGGTAAGCGAAGACCTCGATGAATTACTCAAGCTCAGCGACCGCATTGCGGTAATGAGTGAAGGCCGCATCGTGTTTGAAACCACCGCCGCCAACGCCGACCGCCGTGTGATCGGCGCGCACATGGGCGGTGCCGACCATGGCAATGGCCACGGCCACGGCCCCGGCCACGCCGAGCAAGCCGCATGAATTTGATTTCTGTTCCCGCTACGCCGTTTGCCTACCCGTTTGCGTCAGGTAAAACCGTCCCGTCGGTCAGGCAGACCAGCCCCATCATGCTTTCGAGCCGCGCGCCGGTCGAATAGATCGGCACCGGCGGGCCCGGGACATTGGTCACGACGGTGGTGAACGGCGGATCGACCCGGTCGG
>JANPNT010000314.1:0-17822 GCA_031427655.1 Burkholderiales bacterium | reverse complement strand
ACACATTGGCCTCCAAGATGGCCCGCGCCGCGCCGCGCAGGTTGTCTTCACTGATGCGGCGGATGAAAGACGGGATGTCGATGCCGGTGGGGCAAGCCGTGATGCAGGGCGCGTCGTGGCAGTAGTAGCAGCGCTCGGCTTCGATTTGCGCTTGATTGGGTGTGAGAGGTGGGTGCGCGTCTGCGAAATTGGCTTGGTATTGGCAGGCGCTGAGGCGGGAGGGGAGTAGGGATGTGGGCATGGCTTAGATCCTGCTGAACAACAGATTTGATTTGCTCCCTCCGCCTGCAAGGGGGAGGGTTGGGGTGGGGGTGAAAACGCTGAACAAGCACGGTGTGTTTTCGACGCTCCAACCGCCATCCCAACCTTTCCCTCGCGGTTCAAGTCGCAGGGGGAAGGGGCTAAGACCTAACGCGGCTAATTGCGATTGACGGCATGTGGTTGACTGGCCGCGGCCTGCCTCTTCAACGCATCAAACACCGGTGCAAACGCAGGCCGCGGCACGTACTGCCCGGCCCCACGCTCGGTGCGCAATTCACCTTTGGCCCACACCACTTTGCCGCGCGACAAGGTGACCACCGGCAGGCCCATCACCTCGCGTCCTTGAAAAATGTTGTAGCCCACTTTGGACACCGTTGTCGCCGTGCTGATGGTCTTGCGGGCTGCTGCATCCCACACCACCAAGTCAGCGTCGCTGCCCACCCGCACCGCGCCCTTGCGCGGGTAGATGTTGAAAATTTGCGCGGCGTTGGTGGACGTGACTTTCACAAACTCATTCGGCGTGAGCTTGCCGGTGTTCACGCCTGCATCCCACAGCACCGGCATGCGGTCTTCCACCCCCGCGCAGCCGTTGGGAATTTTGCTGAAGTCGTTTTTGCCCGCGCCTTTTTGGTCGGCGCAAAACGCGCAGTGGTCGGTGGCGGTGGTGTGCAAATGGCCCGATTGCAAGGCACCCCACAACGCAGCTTGGTGATGACGAGCCCGAAACGGCGGGCTCATCACATGCGCTGCGGCGGTGTTCCAGTCTTTGTTTTGATACACCGATTCATCGATGGTCAAGTGGCCCGCCAACACCTCGCCGTAAACGCGCTGGCCCGACGCGTGGGCTCGCATGATGGCGGCCACAGTGTCTTCAGTCGACACATGCACGATGTACAGGGGCGTGCCCAGCACCTGCGCAATGCGAATGGCGCGCTCGGCGGCTTCGGCTTCCACCGCAGGCGGGCGCGACAGCGGATGGCCTTCGGGGCCGGTGATGCCTGCGGCCACCAAGCGTTTTTGCAACTGAAAGACCAGCTCGCCGTTTTCTGCGTGCACGGTGGGAATCGCGCCCAATTCCAGCGCGCGGCTGAAGCTGTTCACCAGCACTTCGTCGTCGGCCATGATGGCGTTTTTGTAGGCCATGAAATGCTTGAAGCTGTTCACGCCGTGCTGATTCACCAGCGTGCCCATGTCGGTGTGAACGCTGTCGTCCCACCATGTCACGGCGACGTGAAAGCTGTAGTCGGCAGCTGATTTTTGCGCCCAACCGCGCCAGTTGTCCCAGGCCTCCATCAGGCGCTGTTTGGGGTCGGGAATCACGAAGTCAATGATCATCGTGGTGCCGCCCGACACCCCGGCCGCCGTGCCGGTGTAGAAGTCGTCCTTCGTGACCGTGCCCATGAAGGGCAGCTCCATGTGGGTGTGGGTGTCTATGCCGCCGGGCATCACCAACAAGCCGCCCGCGTCGATCACTTCGCAACCCGCAGGTGCCTGCAAGCCCGTGCCGATGGCAGTGATGACACCGCCCTGGCACAGCACATCGGCCACCACGCTGGTGTCGGCGTTGACGACGGTGCCGCCTCGGATCAGTACGCTGTTCATGTTCGTTCTCCTTGATTTTTAAAGTTCATGCCAAGGCTTCGGCGTCAGCGCTGACCGTGGGCAATTCATTGGCCTTGGCCAACATGGCGTGCAGCAACACATTGCCACCGGCCGATATCCACTCGGGCTTGGCGTCTTCGATTTCGTTGTGGCTGATGCCGCCGATGCAGGGCACAAAAATCATCGCGGTGGGCGTGACCTTGGACATGTAGCAAGCGTCGTGACCTGCACCCGAGACGATGTTGCGCGTGCTGTAACCGAGCTGCTGTGCACCGGCGCGCACCATGGCCACGCAGCTCTCGTCGAAGTGAACGCAGTCGTACTGGAAGATTTGCTTCAGCTCGTGTTCGAGGCGGCTTTCGGCTGCGATGCGCGCCACACCGGCTTTCAATTCACCGTCCATCTTGGTGAGCTGGGCATTGTCGGGGCAGCGAAAGTCAATCGTCATAAACACCTTGCCCGGAATCACGTTGCGCGAGTTCGGATAGTTGTTCAGCATGCCCACGGTGGACACCGCCACCGGCGCGTGCTTCAAGCCAATTTCATTGACCAGTTGAATGATCTTGGCGGCACCCAACAGCGCGTCGCGGCGCACCGGCATGGGCGTAGGGCCCGCGTGGGATTCTTGGCCGGTGAGCACCAATTCATACCAACGCTGGCCCTGCGCGTCGGTGACCACGCCGATGGTTTGGCCTTCGGCTTCCAAGATCGGACCTTGCTCAATGTGGGTTTCAAAAAACGCGTGCACCGCCCGGCCACCCACGGGCTCGGTGCCTGCGTAGCCGATGCGCTTCAACTCTTCGCCCATGGTTTTGCCGTCGGCGTCAGCGCGCGACAAGCCGTAGTCCAAGGTGAACACGCCTGCGTACACGCCCGATGCCACCATGGCAGGCGCAAAGCGCGAGCCTTCCTCGTTTGTCCACACCGACGCTTCCACGGGACGTTCGGTTTCGATGCCGAGATCGTTGAGCGTGCGTATCACTTCCAAGCCCGCCAGCACGCCGTAAACGCCGTCAAAGCGACCTCCTGTGGGTTGGCTGTCGAGGTGGCTGCCGGTGCCCACCGGGGCCAGCGCGTTGTTGCGGCCAGGGCGGCGCGCAAAGATGTTGCCCATGAAGTCCACAGTCACCGCGCAACCAGCCTCCTTGCACCATTTCACGAACAGGTCGCGGCCGTCACGGTCGAGGTCGGTCAAGGCCAGTCGGCACACACCGCCTTTCGCCGTGGCACCGATCTTGGCCATCTCCATCAGGCTGTTCCACAGGCGGGTTTCGTTGATCTTCAACTGGGTCATGGCGTTCTCCTTTTGTTGATCGGTGTGGGTGTGGGTGCAGTTGTGGCTGACACACCGTGCAGCACGATGCGCTGCACGTTGTCCACGGTCTGCTCAAAAAATTCGGGGTCGGCCAAGGTGTGTCCAGCCACCGCTTGCACCTGCACCGCAAAGTCGGCGTAGTGCTGCGTGGTGGCCCACAAGGCAAACACCAAATGCACAGGCTCAACGGGAGCCAAACGACCGCTTTGCACCCACCCTTGAATCACCTCGGCTTTTTGCATCACCAGGTCATGCAACTCGTGGGCCAGCTCGTCCCGCAGCAGTGGCGCGCCTTGAATCAGCTCCAGGCAAAACAGTCGCGAGGCATCGGGCCAGTCGCGCGACAGCACCAGCTTGCGGCGGATGTAGTCGGCAATGGCGGTTTGCGGGTCTTGCTCGGCGCTGAACGCGCGCAGCGGCTCCAGCCACAGCGTGAGCAGGTCGCGCAGCACCGACACGTAAAGGTCTTCTTTGTTGGCGAAGTAGTAGAGCAAATTGCTCTTCGACACCTCGGCCCGTTCGGCCACTTGATCGACCGAGACTCCGTGCAAACCGAAGCGTGAAAACAAGTCGAGCGCGGCCCGCAAGATCACGGCGCGTCGGTCGTTGATGCGCTCGCGACGCGGGCTGCCTGCGGGCGCGGCACGCACGGCGTGAACCGATTTGGCGCGCTTTGCCTTCACCAAAACGGGCGGCGCTTTGCTTGTGATGCGAGCAGAGTTTTCGCTGAAAACGGCCAAGGCAAGTCCTCAAAAAAACAAAACGCCACAGGCAGTGGAGTTTTTATTATGGAGGTCGGTTTTGGATTTGTCCAGTTGGACAAATCCGTACATTCAGACGCTTCCTGTGCGTTGTCAGTTCTTCAGTACTGAATTTCCAAAAACACCACCTCGTTGTTCGCCGCAGGCCAGCTTCGACCGACGATGCGCTCGCCGTTGAACTCGCCTACCACCGTGCGCGCGCCGTCTTCCATGAGCTTCAACTTGGCCACCGCCACACCGGCCACGCCGGTGGGAATGCCTGCGGGCGGGCCTTTGCCGTCCAGGCTGATGTTGTCGCGCGGCACACCAAAATAGCCGCGTGGTCGGGTGAGAGTGAGCACGGCTTTGGCGTCTTTGTCGGCGTCGGCCAAGCGTTCGGCGCGCAGGTTGACGATGTCGGACGAGCGCGCGAAAGCCGAGCGGTAGTAATGGGTGATGGCATAGCCAGGCGTGGCTGCATACCCCGGCATCGATATCACGAACTCGTGCGTGGCGGTGGGGCTGGTTTTCATCGGGCCCCACAGGCCGTCGGCGGCGATGGTTTTGTTGACCAAGGCTGGGCCCACACGTTCGCCTGTTGCCGGGTTGGTGGCGTAAACCGTGACCTGCGCGCCGACCAGCGGCAGGTTGTTCACATAACCGCCTTGCAGGTTGTTCAGCCCTTGGCCCGACACCTTGCCGTTAAGCACCACGCTGGCCTCGGCCGTGACGTTCACCGCCGGCGCCTTTCCGGTGATGAAGCGATGCGCCGCCTCAAACGCTTTCAAGCTGAAGGAGGTTTCGCGGTGGTCGATGTTGGCGATGACGATGTTCTCTGCGCCTTTCAGTTCAGGCCCTGCAAAAGTCACGTTGGTGGGCGTGCCTTTGGAGCCGATCCACACGCCGTCGGGTTGGGCGAATTTGTCGTTGTTGTCGGAGCGAATGGTCATCCATTGCGGGCCGGGCGTGACCTCGTTGCCGTTCGGTCCTTGGGGCGTGTTCAGCGCCGTCAAGAAAGCGCCCGCGCCGTTGAATTCACCGCCCGGGCGGGTCTTGATGTCGGCCCACACGCCGTGGTTGGGTGTGCCGCCCAAGATGGCATGCGACACCTTGGCCGCGCCGCCGCCGTTGGCAATGTAGTTGCGCACCGCGTTGCCGCCGCGCGAGTTGGCGAACAACACCACTCGGCTGGCCCCGGTGGCCTTCAGCACTTTGTCGACTTCTGCCGACAGGTACTGCATGTGTTCGGCGGTGGAGGTGCGGCCGTCTTGCGCTTTGCTGTCGTCGTCACGCGCCAGCGGGTAGGGCACATCGATGGCGTGCAGGCGCTCGCGCGGCCAGCCGTTGGACTCAAAGCGCCACAGGGTGGTGGTCCACAGCGCGGCGGTGTCGCCATTGCCGTGGACGAAGACGATGGGGGGTGCAGCAGTAGGGGTTACGGTGGAGCAGGCACCGAGCAGGGTGGTGGCGGCCAGTGTGAGTATTGCCAAACGGCGGGTTAAGGGATGGTTCATTGAGAAGCTCCGGTGGTGAATTGCAAAGCTGAATGGCCTCTTCTCCCTGGGGCTGCGAAGGAGCCCTTTCAGGTCTGAGGGGGAAGGTTGGGATGAAAGTGAAACGTGGAGATGAAACGTGGAGATGAAACGTGGAGGTGAAACGTTGAAGTGGAACGTCGAAGTGAAATCGAGGGCATTCAAGGTTTTCACCTCTCCCCAACCCTCTCCGTCAAGGGGAGGGAGCCGGTCATGTCGTTGGCGCAAGGCAGCGTCGGCAGCCCCGGCCCCGAGATTCCAAGTGCCGCACGCACCGCATTCAACACCGCCCGCGTCACCACCTCAGCGGCCAAGGTGCCCAGCACCGTTGTGTGCACTTGCCGACCACTCGCCCCCGTGCCCAAGGCAAACAGCGTGTCGCCGTCGGTCAAGGTGTGCACAGGGTTGATGCTGCGCGCCAAGCCGTCGTGTGCCATTTGCGCGATCTTGTTGGCTTGCACTTTGCTGATCACGGCGTCTGTCGCGACCACGCCGATGCTGGTGGCGCTGCCCGGCATCAAGTGCTGCAAGACCTCGCCGTTCAAGATGGCCGTCGTGGTGCCCACCATGCGCAAACCGTCCTCGCTGCGGGCACCGGCCACCACCGCGCCGCGGCTCGGATCCACCACGTCGCCCACCGCATTCACGGCCACCATGGCCGCCACCGTGACGCCGTTGACGTACACCGACGCGCTGCCGATGCCGCCTTTCATGGCGCGCGCAATGCCAAACAACTTGCCCACCACCGCGCCTGCACCTGCGCCGACATTGCCCTGCGCTTCGGCCGCATTTGTAGCGGCGACGCAAGCCGCGTAGCCTGAAGCAGCGTCGGGTCTGATCGACGCGTCGCCCGTGAACAAGTCAAACAAAATTGCAGCTGGCACGATGGGAATGCGCGCAGGGCCAACTTCAACGCCAACACCTTGTTCCTCTAGCCAGCGCATCACGCCGCCTGCTGCGTCAAGCCCAAACGCGCTGCCGCCAGCCAGCAGAACAGCATGCACTTTTTCAACTGCATTCAGCGGCGAAAGCAGCTCGGTCTCGCGCGTACCCGGCGCCGCGCCGCGCACATCCACACCGGCCACCGCGCCCTCTGGCGTGAGCACCACGGTGCAGCCGGTGGGTCGACGCGTGTCAGTGAAATGGCCGACGCTGAGGCCGCGAACGTCGGTCAGTGAGCCGGGGAAAGTGGGCATGTTCATCAAACTGATTCAACCATGCCGCACTGCGGGTTGAGGTGAGGCCGCACCCTGATACCGCGCGCTCAACTTGACTTACTGAACCCCGTAAGAGCGCAGCCGCGCCAGCTTCGCGCCGTACAGCGCTTGCTCTTCGCGCGTGCTGCTGTTCTCCACCGCCAGGGCCATCTGCCTGCGAGCTTGGGCGAGTTCACCCAAGCGAAAGTGCGCCACGCTCAGCCAAAAATGAAACTCGCTGCTGTGGTCGGCGCGCTTGACTTCTTTGGCAAACAACTCCGACGCTGCTCGGTACTCACCGCGCTGCATGGCCTGCGTGCCGAGTTGGAAAAAATAATAGGGTGGATAAGGCTCCAACTGAGCCAAGCGCGCCTGCAGAAGTTGTGCTTCGGCAAGGCGGCCTTGCTTGCTGAGCAGCCCAGCCAAGTTGGCCAAGGTCTGTTTGTCTGCGGGCCGTTCTGCCAGCACATGATTGAACACCTGCTCGGCGGCGTTCAAGTCCCCGTGCCTCGTGTAGATCACGCCCAAGGTGTTGTAGGGGCTCAAGAATTCAGGCGCACGCTGTATGCCCGCGCGCACCCAGGCGTAGGCCTCATTGATCTGCCCGGCGCTCAGTGCCTCAGCAGCTTTGTTGTTCAGGTACATCGCCACCACCGTGTCTTCAGACACAGATTTGGTGCGGTGGCCGTTGATTTGATCGGCAGGCAAAAAGTCGACGGTCATGCGGCGGCCCGGGTCGTAGCCAGGAGTCTGATAAATGGCGCGCGGGCCCAGCGTCACGTTGATGTGCGAATTCAAAAACGCCATGCCGTCCGCTCGGCTCCAAATCTCGTCAACGTCCACCGTTTGGTAGCTGACTTGCAGGTCAAGCGCTTTGGCGAACGCAGCCGTCATCAGCACCAGCGACAAGCAGTTTCCGCGCCGTGCGTCAAACGCTTGCGCCGCATTGCGCGTGGTCAGCGTGTCGTAGTCGAGTTTGAGCTGATCGCGCCGATAAAGCGCCGTGACCAAGCCGCGCGCTGGGCCGTCGCTGCGCAACTGCCGCGCGATGTCAAAGTGCAAATAGCGTGTCATCGCGTCGCTCATCGCAAACACGTCCTCGGGCTGGACAGCTTGCGACGGCGCTTTGAAAAGGAGGTCGCGAAAGAAGGTGGGGGACTGGGCTGTGGCCTGTGACGCAGGTGGCGTTGCGCAAGCACCTAGAAGTGCGCACAGCATCAAAGCGGCAAGGTGTTTCATCGAGCTTCCTTTCGCGGTTTCGCTTGCGCAGTCAAGTGTTGCAGCGCGTTCCTCGGGACGACCTTCCGAACTGTCCGCTCATTTTCTTTTCAGTGCAGATTTAAACCCGGTGGTCATAAACAAACCGTCTCACCTTGACCGCCTTGATCAGGCTTGAGTCTGGATGCGCCGGGTTGATGAACACGTTGTCCTCTTCGTTCACGATCACCGACGGCACCACCAGCAAGGCGCTGCGTGCGGCGCCCAGCCACTTTGACCCGAGCGCGCGTGACACCAAGCCTTCGGGGATGGCGTCCCAGCCTATGGGAAATTGCGTGGGCATGATTTCGCGGGCTGCCCACATGTCGATCGGCACATCAATTCGCACCAAAAATCGGTTCCACGGCAAAGCGCCGCCTTGCCCGAAATGCGCGCGTGTTTCCCACGCCGCGAGGGCGATCGAAGTGGCCGCGTACGTAGCGTGTTCACCCGAATGATTCCAACGCGCATCACGCAGCGCGGCACCTTTGCCGCTGAGATCTTCGGCCGTCCACTGCGGGGTGTCGGAGGCGATGCGCCACAGGCTGATGGTGTTGCTTTGAAGACTGGTGGCAGACGCGTTTGCGATTGAGCTTTTGGGTGGAGCGGCGGCGCTGCTGGTTTGGCTCATCCGGCGCTGATTCGAATGCCTATCCGACCAAGCCGCCGCGCATGCGCTCGAGCACTTGTTCGACGGCGCGTTGGCCTTCGGGATTGCGCAGCATTTCAGCCGGTGTTTTGCCACCTAGTTCAGGCAGTGCGATGCGCACCCACTGCGCCACCCAGGCTTGCACGTCGAAGGTTTTCATGGCCTGCGCGTCGCCGCTTTCTTCCAGCAGTTTGCGCAGGGTGGCCACCACGCGCAAATAGCCCATCACGCGGTGACCGGCTACGTCGGGCAGGCAATCTTTGGTTTCTTCTTTGCGGCGAAACGTGGTGGGTGAGACGCCAATCAAATCCATCACTGCGCCGATGGGCTCGCCGGTGGCGTCGGCAATCAGGTTGACCACGCGGGTGGGCACACCGGCTTCCACCGCGTTGAACAACTCAATGCCGGGCGAGCCACTGACGCGACTGACGAGGTCATTCAGTTCGCGCTTCTTTTCGCGCTGCGAGTCGCGGCTGTGGCTTTCGCGCGCAACCAGTGCCGTAGTCTTTTTGAGCTGCTGCGCCCAAAAATCAGGCGCGGTTGCGGTTGCGGTCGCCAGTCTCGCGGCCGCAGCCCGTGGTCGGGCGAGTAGCTTGGCGCTGCCGACAACATTCATATCTTGACCGTTTGGGTTTATTTAATCCACCAAACGGTACAACAAATTACGGTGTGAAGCACCTGATCGCGCCTTCCCCAAGGATCATGAAGCGGCATCTTCGATGCCTTTGGGGGAAGGAGTGAATACGCTAAGCAAACACGCCCGCTGAATCTTGCATGCGTGCCGACACCTCACTCAGCTGATACATCGTGTCGCCATAGCTCATCTCCATCACGGTGAGGCGCTTGAAATAGTGGCTGGCGATGTACTCGTCGGTCACGCCGATGCCGCCGTGCAGTTGGATGCATTGCTGGCCCACATAGCGCATCGACTGGCCGAGCTGCAACTTGGCTTGTGCCAGGGCGCGACGGCGTGCGGGCGCAGGCTCGTTCAATTTCAGTGTGGCGAAATAGCTCATCGAGCGGGCCAGCTCCAACTGCATCTTCACGTCGGCAATGCGGTGGCGCAGTGCTTGGAAGCTCGAGATGACCACGCCAAATTGCTTGCGCGTGTTCATGTACTCGATGGTCAGAGCCACCAGCTTGTCCATCACGCCCACGGCCTCGGCGCACACCGCTGCCATGCCGATGTCGATGGCGTGTTCCAGTGCTGCAAACGCGGGCCCGGCTTCCATCAATTCAATCGCGGTGGCGTCTTTCAAAGTGATGTCGGCCGCGCAGCCACCGTCTTGCGTCGGGTAGCCGCGCACCGTCAAGCCGGGCGTGCCTTTGGAGACGATGAACAGCGCAATGCCCGAAGCGGCATGAGCGGGGTCATTCGCGTCGCCATTCACGCGCGCGGGCACGATGAACGCACCAGCGTGCTCACCTGCGGGCACCAAGCTTTTCAGGCCGTTGAGTTGCCAGCTTCCGCTGACGTGTGTGGCGGTGGTTTCCACGTGCGCCAACTGGTATCGGGCTGCGCGTTCTTGATGTGCCAGCACGACGCGTTCGGTGCCGCAGGCAATGCCTTCCAGCCACAAACCTGCGGCCGGTGAGTGGCCCAATTTCAGCAACTGTGTGGCCACCAAAGCCACCGCTGCAAACGGCTCCAGCACCAGGCCGCGGCCCAGTTCTTCCATGACCACCATCGCGTCGGTGGGCCCGAACGCCATGCCGCCTTGGGCTTCCCCCACGTGCAGGCCGGTCAAGCCCAAGTCGGCCAGTTCTTGCCAGGCTTGTTTGGAGTAACCACCGGCTTTGACGATGCCCTTGCGGCGCTCAAAGTCGTAGCCTTTGTCCACCCATTTGCGCACCGAGTCGCGCAGCATGTCTTGGTCTTCACTGAATTCAAAGTCCATCGCACAGTCCTTTCGTCAATCTGTCTGGAACCCCTTCCCTCTCGGAGGGAAGGGGCAGGGGAAGGGTGCAGCCCTGATGGGCAACGCCCGGGCCACAGGCTCGGGCAGCGGAAGGGCGAAGCCCTGTAAGCACAGCGGTGCCCAGGTAGTTCTCGGTTCAGCCGAGAACTACTTGGGCGACGATGTTGCGTTGCACTTCATTGCTGCCGCCGTAGATGGTGGTTTTGCGCATGTTGAAGTAGGTGCTGGCCAAGGGCGCGCAGTGGGCTGCGCCCACGTAGTCGCCTTGCCAACCGGCTTCCATCGCGTCTGAAATGAAGGGCACGCTGTACGGGCCCGCGGCGAGCATCATCAACTCGGAAAAGCGCTGCTGAATTTCGCTGCCGCGTATTTTCAACAAGCCGGCCACGTCCAAACTTTGCTTGCCGCTTTTCTCGGCACCAAACACGCGCAGCACCATCATTTCCAGGGCCACGATGTCCACTTCAAGTTTGGCAATTTCGTCGCGAAAACGCATGTCGTTGTAAACGCCTTCGGCTTTGGCCACGCGCTTCAGGCGCTCGAGTTCGCGCTTGGACCGGTTCACGTCGGCAATGCCGGTGCGCTCGTGCGCCAGCAGGTGCTTGGCGTAGGTCCAGCCTTTGTTTTCTTCGCCCACCAAGTTGTCGATGGGCACCTCGACGTTGTCAAACCACACCTCGTTGACTTCGGCTTCGCCGTCCAACAGCACGATGGGCCGCACGCTGACGCCAGGGCTCTTCATGTCGATCAGTAAAAAGCTGATGCCGGTTTGCGGCTTGCCTTCGCTGCTGGTGCGCACCAGGCAAAAAATCCAATCGCCGTACTGGCCCAAAGTGGTCCAGGTTTTTTGGCCGTTGACCAAGTAGTAGTCACCCTTGCGTTCGGCCTTGCATTTGAGCGATGCGAGGTCGGAACCCGCGCCCGGTTCGCTGTAGCCCTGGCTCCACCACACCTCGCCGCTCATGATGCCGGGCAGGTGGCGTTTTTGTTGCTCGGGCGAACCAAAGGCCATGATGACCGGGGCCACCATCACCGGACCAAACGGCACCACGCGCGGCGCACCGGCCAGCGCGCATTCCTCTTCAAACAAATGGCGCTGAATTGAGTTCCAACCCGGCCCGCCAAACTCCTTCGGCCACGCCCAGCCGTGCCAGCCTTTTTTGCCCAAAATGCGCGCCCATTGCTGCATGTCGGCCTTGGTCAAACGCAGGGCGTTATGAACCTTGTGGCTCAGTTCTGCGGGCAAGCTTTCGGCGACCCATTGGTGCACTTCTTCGCGGAAGGCCAGTTCGTCGGGGGTGAATGTCAAATCCATGGGAAACCTCGGTTGAAAAGGGCGGCGCAGCGGTGCGACGTCGTGATAGCGCGGGTCTGAAGTGACCAAAACTAGTTTTTAGCACGACCGTGCTTTATCGCTTGTCTGCGGGGTGACAAAGACCAGTGTTGGTTGCTCGGGATAATCCCCAGGGTCTTTGAATCTTGCCGCTCCGCCCCTTCCGACCGTGCCGCTGTGGCCGCGTTGTCGGTCGGCCAAATCATTTCTTGGGCCGCGTTGTACGACACGTTTTCGTCCTTCGTGTTGCCCATGCAGCGCAGCTTGGGTTGGAGTCAGCCCGAGTTGATGGGCGCGTTCACGGTGGGACTGGCGGTGTGGGGTGCTGTCGCAATGAGGTTGGCGCGGCGCAGCGGTGGCCATCGGCGTGGTGCTGTTGCGCGTGGTGGCACCGCTGCAAGTCTGGGCCATGCGCGGCACGCCCGAGGTGCCGCTTGCGAAAGCTCATGTGGACGCGGTGAATGAGGCCACCTTGCACCAAGCCCTGCGCGAACCGTCGTTCTGGTTGCCCGACGCCAGCTTCACCTTCTATTCCTTTGCCGCCGCAGCCCTGTGGGCGCCTTTGATGCCCGCCTTCGCCGCCAAAAGCCGTATCGAAGTGCAAACTTTGGCGGTGGCCGGCTGGTTTGGCCCTGCCAAAGTGCTGGGGCGCTTTTTGCATTTGTGGCTGGGCCATGCCGTGCCGCCGCGCACTTGCGCTTTGGCGGTCCTGGGCGGCTTGCCGGTGTCCTTGGCGATTTTTGCCTTGGCCGATCACACGGCAGCCTTGTTGTTGTTTGCGCTGCGGTTCGGCGTTGCCATTGGCTGGGTCACCATCGTGCGCGGCAGCTTGGTGCCCAACTGCTTCGGCCGCGCCCACGTGAGCCGCATCAGCGGTGCCATGGCAGCCATTTCATTGATGGCCCTGGCGGGCAGGGCGGCAGCACCTTTGGCCACCGCCTGACTGCTGATCGCGCTGCGGGTGACTGTGAATTGCTGCTCGAGTTCAGCAGCGTGGGAGTGGCGTCGCTGGTGGCGTTTGCGACGGCTGAGCGGCCGCAGCGCATGGCGCTTGTCGCCAAGGGTTTTTAACGCTTCTCCAAGCGCATCACATCGTTGTCGCGGCGCATTTGGAACCGGCTTAAAAAGCTGTTGCCCAGCAGCACCATTTCCATCGGCATGGGCATCACCACCGCGTCGACGTTGAAAACTTGCACGTCGCCGACTCGCACGTTGTCAATCGTGGTGCGGTAAACCTGCACCGGGCCGTTGGCGGTTTGGCTATACCCGCGGGTGCCGCTGCGGTAGCTCAGCCCAATGCGGTCGGCTTCTTGCTGGCTGATGGAAATGAAGGTCGCGCCGGTGTCGACCATGAAGCGCACCGTCTTGCCGTTGATGCTGCCGTTGCTGACAAAGTGCCCGCCTGAGGCTGCGTTGAGCACGATTTGCGAGCCGCTGCCTTCGCTGGCCGCGCCGCCCAAATTCACCGGGGTGCCGCCTTGCGTCAACGCCACGCGCTTGCCGTTGATTTCCACCACGGCGTCATTCGCATTGACGCTGACCAGCTTCACGCCGCTGTGCGCAGCGCCTGCCGCCAGCGTGCGCGGCGCGCCGTCGATTACCAGCAGCGCTTTGTTGCCCATGCTGCCGCTAAGGGACACCGTTTGCGCGTGCGCGCTGGCGCACCACAGCACGCCCAAAGCGGCAGCACAGCACCGCAACGTCCGCACGCTCAATCTCGAAAGTTGTTGAACGACAGCGGCGCGTCGGCAATGTCTTTGCGGATCAAAGCCATCGCTGCTTGCAACTCGTCGCGCTTGGCACCGGTCACGCGCACCGTGTCGCCTTGAATGGCGGCTTGAACCTTGAGCTTGCTTTGCTTGATGAGGGTTTGAATTTTTTTGGCGTTGTCGCTGTCGATGCCCGACTTCACCACGATCAATTGCTTGACCTTGTCGCCGCCAATTTTTTCGATTTTTGCCGTGCGGTCGAGGAAGCGCGCATCGACGCCGCGCTTGGTCAGCTTGGCCATCATCACGTCCATGACCTGGCCAATTTGGAAGTCGCTGTCGGCCCAGATGGTGAGCTCTTTTTCTTTCAACTCGACCTTCGCAGAAGAGCCTTTGAAATCAAAGCGGGTGCCGATTTCTTTGGCGGTTTGATCGATGGCGTTGCGCACCTCGACCAAGTCGGGTTCAAGCACGGTGTCGAAGCTGGGCATGGTGAGTCGATTCACGGAGACGGGATGCGAAAATTCTCCCATGCAAATTGAATCGGGCGTCAGCCTCAAACCCTACAACAGCTTCGGCCTTCCGGCCGTGGCGCACACCTTGGTGCGCGTGAGCAGCGACGCCGATGTGAGGCGCGTGGTCGATCACCCGGTGCTGGGCCTGGCACCGAAGTTTGTGCTGGGCGGCGGCAGCAACATCATCCTCACGCGCGACATGCCGCAGGTGGTGTTGAGGGTGGAAGTAATGGGCATGCGGCTGTTGGAGGCGCGGCCTGACGCCTGGATTGTGGAAGCCGGTGCCGGTGAAAACTGGCACGTTTTGGTGATGTGGGCCTTGGCGCACGGCTATCCCGGTTTGGAGAATTTGGCGCTCATCCCCGGCACCGTGGGTGCCAGCCCGGTGCAAAACATCGGCGCTTACGGCATGGAGCTGCAAGACCGTTTTGAGTCGCTTGACGCGGTCGATTTGCGCACCGGCCGCAGCTTCACTTTGGCGGCAGACCGATGCGCCTTCGGCTACCGCGACAGCGTGTTCAAACAGTCGCTCGCAGGGCTGTGCGTGATCACCCGCGTGCGCTTCAAGTTGCCTCGGCCGTGGCAGCCTGTGTTGGGTTACTTGGAGTTGGAACGCAAGCTCACTGAGACGGGAATGGCGCACCCGTCGGCCGCGCAAATTGCCGAATGGGTGATTGCCATTCGCAGCGCCAAGCTGCCCGATCCGGCGGTGGTCGGGAATGCAGGCAGCTTTTTCAAGAATCCACTCGTCACACCCGAACAGTGCCGCGACATCATCGGCCGCGACCCCGAAATCGTGCATTACCCCATGCCCGACGGCAGCATCAAATTGGCCGCAGGTTGGATGATTGACGCCTGCGGCTGGAAGGGCAAAACCGTGGGTCAGGCGGCGGTTTACGAGCGCCAAGCCTTGGTGTTGGTGAACCGAGGCGGGGCCATTGGTTCCGAGGTCATGCTGCTGGCGCAAGCCATACAAGAAAGTGTGTACGGCCGCTTTGGCATTCGCCTGGAGATGGAGCCTGTGGTGGTTTGAGGTCGCCCTTGTTGGCATTCACCCGGCGCGTTTCACCCGGCTCGTTTAACGACGTGCCCCGCTTTCGCCAGCCACGACACCAGCTTGTCGATGTGGTCGCCTTGCACTTCAATCACGCCGTCCTTCACCGTGCCGCCCGAGCCGCAAGCGGCTTTCAGTTGCTTGCACAAAGTGGCAAGAGCAACAGCGTCCAAGGCCAAGCCTTTGACCAAGGTGACCGCTTTGCCGCCGCGGCCTTTGGTCTCGCGCGAGACTCGCACGATGCCGTCGCCAGGCGGCATCGGCTGCTTCTGGCCGCACCCGCACTGCGCCACCGGCATGCGGCAGGCAGGGCACATGCGGCCGCTGTCGGTGGAGTAAACCAAGCCGCCTGAAGATGGTTTGGGCTTCATTTGACTTCCGCTTTCAACGCCATGAACGCTGCGCTGTCTTCGGGCGGCAAGGCCGTCAAGATGCTGCGTTGCTGTCGGTCATAAACCAAGCGCAGCGCCACACTGCCGTGCGTCATTTCATGGGTCAGCCAGCAATGCATCACCTGCTTGCTTTGCTTGGCAATCAAGATGGCGTGGCCATGGGCAATTCGTTTGGCCATCAGAAAAACATCGGTGGTAGTGACCGCCAAGCCGTAGCGCTGCGCCAGGCGCTGTTGGGTGTGCAAGCGCTGCGACGGCGTCATTGCAGAACACGCTTGGGTGACAGCAGAGGTGCTTGGTGCAAACGCTGCAGCAGCTCGTTGGCCCAGCCCGGCAGCACGTCGATGAAGTCTTCGGTCAAACCGTATTCGTCGCCGTCGATCACTGCGGCGTGTTCCACCGTGCCTTGGCCCACCACGGTCAGCGTCAACCAGCCGTGCGCACCGGCTTCCCATTCCAAAACAATGGCCCCGTTCGCCTGCGTTTGCACTTCGGGCGCGGGCCATTCAACGCACACCAAATCGAGCAGGCGTTGCGCCTCGGCGAGCGTGGCTTCGCTGGGCATTTGCCAGTCGCGCTGCGCGCCCAAAGCACGCGCTTCAAGCAGCGCGTCTTCGATGGAATTCACCGCTGCCAGACCACGCCGTCGTCGGTGATCAGCGCGTCCAGCGGCAGGTCTTCGGCTTGCTCGCGCAGCATGGGCAAAAAACCGTTGGAATAGCACAGGCCCACCGTCACCGGGCGCGGCCGCAAGGCCTTCATCGTGCGGTCAAAAAAACCGCCGCCGTAGCCCAAGCGCACGCCCGTGGGGCCGTAGCCCACGCAGGGCACCAGCATCAAGTCGGGCGCGAACATTTCGGTGTCTTTGGGCTTGGGAATGTCGTAGGCGTCGAGCTCAGTGGGGCAGCCCGGAAACCACACATGAAACTTCAGCGTGGCCGCCTCGCGGTTCACCACCGGCAAGCCGATGCGGCGCGCCTCATTCGCCTCAGACCAGCGGTACAGCGCGGGCAGCGGATCGAACTCGCCTTTGATGGGCCAGTAGGCACCAATCCGGTTCTCGGACCGCCCCACCAACCACACGCGCAGCGCGCTTTGCAGGCTGACGGCGCGCTCCAAGCGGTCGGGCAAGGCTTGGCGTGCGGCGATCAGCTTTTTTCGCAGGGCGGTACGTTCATCACTGGCTGCACCACCGGGCGGCTGGGGCGTGGCTTGCGGGGGTGGCGAGGGTGGCGTGACGCTGTTGTTCATGGCTTGACTTCACGGTGCGCGGCCAAATTCCGCTCATCAATTGTGCAAGACGGTGAACCAACGCGGAGAGCGAGCCAACCTCGACATCGACATTCGCGTGTCGGCCACCGACCGCATGGTGGACGTGGACGAGCCAGGCATCGATCCGATCCTGCGCCACCGCACACCGCAGCAGGTGGCTGCAGGCGTGCAGCGACTTTTCGGTGACGTGCGCACGCCGGTGATCAGCCGCGGCTTGGCCGACCAAATTGGCCGCAGTGAAGCACCCGCTTTATCGAAGCCTGCCGACTTGGCGGCGCACACCCTGACCGAAGAAGACGACGGCCCTCCCAGCGCTGAATTTTC
Source organism: Burkholderiales bacterium (assembly GCA_031427655.1). Lineage (GTDB taxonomy): Bacteria > Pseudomonadota > Gammaproteobacteria > Burkholderiales > Burkholderiaceae_C > JANYJJ01. The sequence goes on along the minus strand of JANPNT010000314.1, from coordinate 752 downwards.
AAGCTGGCGGCATTGGTTGAGCTTGCATGGGCAGCCGCAATTGCAGCCGCGCCGCTGGCTGCACATGAACTTCACTTACCAGCAAGTGCAAGCGGCGCTCACCGGTCAAGGGGTGGTTTTGGCGCGGGTGGCCTTGGTGGCAGAGACCCTGGCGAGTGGTGATTTGGTTGAGCCGTTTGGCATGGCGGGGCGGGTGGACAGCCACTGTGCGTATTGGTTGATTGCGTCGGGTGACGCTGCGCCTCGGGTTGAGGTGGCTTTGTTTTGTGAGTGGGTTTTGGGGCGGGCGGCGCAGACTCGCGTCGGGATGGGTGAACTTTGATTTTTGTTTTCGGTTGATTCTTCGCTTGCCGCGACCGCGACCGCGACCGCGCCCGGTCTCGGCCTCGGCCGGGCAGCCGAGTAACTTTCATTTGCTGCGCCAAATGAAAGTCACCAAAGCAAAGGCGCTCAAGATGCATTTGTGCGGAGCTTCTGCACAGAGGTCATGAGCTCGAATTTGTCCGAGCTGTGTCCGTTCCTCCACTCACGCCTTTGACTGTCCAAAACGCGGGGCCCCAACACTTCAGGCGCACCGCGTTTTGCGCGCTTTGGTCTGCCCCCTACCTTCGACGGGAAGGGTTTGGGGGGAGGTGAAAACTTAAAACACTGACGGTCTCGCGAGAAGAAAAAATCACCCCTCCACCTGCCACCACGCTGGCAACAAAGCCCGCACTTCCCCGCGTGCAAACCGGTCGTCCATCAAGTGCAAC
>JANPNT010000313.1:0-3225 GCA_031427655.1 Burkholderiales bacterium | reverse complement strand
GCGTTGGTTGAGTGCCCGACACAGCAGTCGAACATCAGTCTGCAACCGTGCGTTGGCAAGTGCTTGATCGAGATGTGCTTCCGCTTCGACCATGTGACCCAACCCGCTTTGCGCCTCGGCCAGCGCGCAGTGCAGGAGCAGCGCCAGCGTGCTGCCTTCTCCTGCATAAGCCAACCCACTGTGCAGGTGAACCAAAGCTTGGGTCGCCTTGCCCAAGGAAATTTCGGCACCTCCCGCCACCCAACTGGCAAACGCGGCGGCTTCGGTGCTCGGTGCCGCGCAGGCCAAGGCGGCCTCGGCCAAGTTCAAAGCAATCGCAAACGGCCCGGTGCGGCTGAGCACCTCCCACGCACCTACCAGCGTGCGAATCGCAAGCTCGGCGTCGCGCGCGTCGAGCGCACGCCGCGTGGCGACCACCAAGTTGTCGACATCGGCGTCGTGCTGGCCCGAACGAACGCTCGGCTCAGCCAACTCGCTGAAGAAAATACCGTGCCGCGCCTGCGCCAAACGCACCGCATCAATGTTGGTGGCCAGGCGTTCTGCGGCGTAGTCTTGCACCGAGCGCAACATCTCTAAGCGCTGTGCCGCACCGGCCCGCAATAGCGACTTCTGCACCAGCGCCTGCACGACGTCCACGGCCCATGCGGCATTGGCCACGGCTTCCAACTCCAGCACCGCTTCTGCGGCAGACAGAGTAAAGCCGCCCTCAAACACCGAGAGCTGCGCCAAGGCCACGCGCTCGGTCTCGCTGAGCAAATCCCACGACCAGTCCAGCGTGGCGCGCAGCGTGGCTTGGCGGTCTCGTCGGCCACCCGGCGTGGCCAGCAACTTGAAGCGCTCGCCCATGCGTGACAGCATCGTGCGCGGGGTCATCACACGCACTCGCGCTGCTGCAAGTTCTATCGACAGCGGCAGGCCATCCAGCAAACGCACCAGTTCCGCAATCACCGACCGCTCAGCAGCGTCGGGGTTGAAGGCAGCGACCGCCGCGCCGGCTCGGCGAATAAAGAGTTCCGCACCATCCTCGTCGGGCAAGGGCGACAAGGCCATCGTGCGCTCGCCGATGATCCCCAACACTTCGCGGCTGGTGACCAAAAATGTCGCGGCGCTGGCCCGCGCCAACCAGCACCCTAGCGACGCCTCGGCATGGCGGGCCACCTGCTCGAAGTTATCGAGGATCACCAGCGCGGCACCTCGACCCGCGATGGCGTTGCCGATCTGCTGCACCGGGTCGCTGGCACCCAAGGGCATTTGCAAGCCCTGCGCCACCGCATGCACGATGCCGTCCAAGCTCACGGCTTGCGACAAGTCGCAAAACCAAACGCCTCCGCCATGCCCGCCCAGAGCGTCCCAACCGTGCCGCTGCGCCAAGCGAGTTTTGCCGGTGCCACCGACGCCCAGCACCGTGACCAAACGCGCGCCATCTGCGAATGCGTCGGCCAACTCAGTCAACGCCGGCCGCCTGCCAACAAAGCCGTCGCGCTCGGCTGGCAAGTTGTGTGGCACCTCGCGTGTGGGCAGCCAGCGTTGACCATCATTGGTCACGCGCCACGCTTTCTCCACATCAGGAGGCGGGCCGAGCGGCTGCACCGCAGGCTCAAAAAGAGCAATCGGCTCGGCCACGCCCTTGAAGCGCCAGTGGCCCACCGCGCTGACCTTGGGCCCGTCCACCATCGCCGTTACAGCCGCCTCAGAAATAAGAGTTTGGCCGCACAGCGCCAGAGCACCGATGCGTGCCGTCAACGGCTTGGCAATGCCGTCCACATCCAGAGGTTTTGCACCACGCGCCACCTCGGCCGCAGGGGTCTCGCGCAGCAGCACCGCGGCGCGGTGGATGGCTGCGCGAGCACGCAAGGGCGGGTTCATCAAGTTGAGCGCGTTGTGGTAAGCGGTCGCGAAGCTCAGCGCGTCGCAGACGGTGTCGAACAAGGCGAAGAGCCCATCGGTCTTGTCAACTTCGCGGCCCCGCCACGTTGTCAGCAGCGCGCGTGCCGTGCTGTCATGCGCGCGCCACAACTGTGCGGCCACCGCGTCGCCCAAGCGCTCAGTGAGCGCCGTGCTGTCGGCCACATCGCACAACAGCAAGACCTGTTCGTTATTCATCGTTGGATCGCCCTCGCGTCGATGCTGAACTCTAGCGATTTGCGGGCCAACAGTCGATGAGACTTGAAGCTATGGGGAAGGTGGCGAGCTTGCCTTCGGGCACGTCGTCGCCCCAACGTTCGACGACGGACAGTGCACCGTGTTCCTTGGTCACTGCCGCCGACGTGGCAGCGAATTCGCAGTGAGTTTCGCGGCTGGCGGTGGTGACGGCCAAAACGAATCCATCAACGCAGTTCATCGTGTGCTTTTTTAAGTTTAGTGACTAGGCGAATGGAGACGCCGCAGCCTTTCGTTATCAGGCGTCAGGCATCCGGCATCAGACTTCAGGCTTTCAGCTCAAAGGCACAACAGCGCAGCCTCGCGGTGCATCAAGCCACCGCCCCAAACAACGCGCCCGCGTCTGCCGTCACGGCCATGGCCAAGGCACCCCAAAACGCGACGCGCCAAGTGCCTGCCCAGACGGGTGCGCCGCCTACTTTTGCCGACAGCGCGCCCAAGCCGGCCAGAAACACCAATGCCGAAATTCACACCCACCCAATCAGTTGCCCGGGCTGCGCTGTGGCCACGACGATGATGGGCAATGCAGCGCCCAACGCGGCATCGTCTACGTCTTCACGCCTAAAGGCTTCCCGTACCGCGTCGGCATAGCCGCCACACCCGTTTCACTTCGCGACGAACTCGACACCCAAGATCGCCGCGCCGTCCTGACGCTGACTCAGCAACCTGACTACGTCCAGGTGATCGTTTCGCTCGAAGTAGCACCACAACAGCGGAAACTTTGCGAGCTGCCACGTTCGTAGTCCCGGAATGCCAAGTCGCTTTCCGAGCACCGGCGAGCCCGGGCCGGGGTCGAGTTCGATATGGTCCAGTGCAGCGTTCGTGGCGTTGACCAACCTCACTCCCACACGCGTCCCGGCTTCGTTGCGGTAGTCGCGCGCTTCGCCCTGCTGGTCGATAGACGCCTGCGGACGCAGGAGCGCCGACTTCAATCGATTTCGCCGCGAGCAATGGCCAGCAGTTCATTTGCACTGGCCTGCGTGCAACGGCGGCCGGGGCCGGATGCGAGCCCCGCTTCGATCAACTCACGATGCCGCTGCTTGGCTTGTTCTTCTTGGTCGAGGC
>JANPNT010000312.1:0-4860 GCA_031427655.1 Burkholderiales bacterium | reverse complement strand
AGTTGTTGCTCATCACGAGCATCAGCATCGAGAACGTGAACAGTGAGATGTAGCTGAAGAAGCGCTGGTAGCCCGGGGTCTTCTTCCATGTAGCCGATGGTGTAGATGTGCACCATCAGCGAGACGAAAGTCACCACCGCCATCATCATCGCGGTGAGGCCATCGACGAGGAAGCCGATTTCCATCTTCAAGCCGCCGAGCACCATCCATTCATACAAAGTGGCGTTGAAGCGAGCGCCGTCGGTGATGACGGACTTGAGGGTCATGGCCGACAACACAAAGGCGACGAGCACGCCCAAGATGGCAGCGGTGTGGGTGGCGCGGCGGCCGATTTTTTGGCCCAGGAAACCAGCGATCAAGCAGCCGATCAGCGGAGCCAGCGGCACCGCCAAAAGCGTGGTTTGTGAAAGTTGTGCAGACATGTTCGGCAAGAAGGGCGTTGGTGATCTGTTTAGCCCTTCAGGGCGTCCAGCTCGTCCACATTGATCGAAGCGCGGTTGCGAAACAGCACCACCAAAATTGCCAAGCCGATGGCCGATTCAGCCGCCGCTACGGTGAGGATGAAAAACACAAACACCTGGCCTGACATGTCGCCGAGGTAATGCGAGAAGGCCACGAAGTTCAAGTTGACCGCCAGCAGCATCAGCTCAATCGCCATCAACAGCACGATGAGGTTTTTGCGGTTCAAGAAAATACCGATCACCGACAGCGCGAACAGAATGGCACCAAGCGACAAAAAGTGACCCAGCGTGATCGGACCCAAGCTGAGGGCGCTCATGCTTTGGCTCCAGTGTCCGTAGCTTGATCGGGGGCCATCGCATGAGGCGGCGCTTCCACGGTGGGGGCCATCTTCACTAAACGAACGCGGTCTGCCGCCTTCACCTTCACCTGGTCGGCCGGGTTCACGTACTTCGAGTCTTTGCGCTTGCGCAAGGTCAACGCAATGGCCGCAATGATGGCCACCAACAGCAGCACCGCGGCCAATTGCAGCGGGTACAAATACTGGGTGTAAATCTCGATGCCAAGCATCTTGGTGTTGCCCAGCTTGAGTGCGGCGGCGGTGGTGTCGGGTGCGTCACTCAAGCGAAAACCGCCTAGCAGCACGGCCGACATTTCCAACGCAATCACCACGCCCACCAAACCAGCGAGCGGAAAGTGCTTCCAGAAGTCTTTGCGCAAACCGTCCACATTGATGTCCAACATCATCACCACGAACAAGAACAGCACCATTACCGCGCCGACGTAAACCAGGACCAGCGAGATCGCCAAAAACTCAGCGCTCAGCAAAATCCAAACGCAAGACGCCGAGAAAAACGCCAGCACCAAATACAGGGCGGCATAAACCGGCGTGCGTGCCGTGATGACGCGAAACGCGGCAAACAAAAGCACGGCAGAGAAAGCGTAGAAGAGCGCGGTGGTCGTGTTCATAGAATTTTTAAGACGCCAGGCCGAAGGCCGTGTCGGTCAAACGACAAGGCCTTCGGAAGTGAGCCTGAAACCACGGGCTCAACGGTAGCGGGCGTCAGCCTCCTTGTTGGCGGAGATTTCTTTCTCGTAGCGGTCGCCGACGGCGAGCAGCATGTCTTTGGTGAAGTAGAGGTCACCGCGCTTCTCGCCGTGATACTCAAAAATGTGCGTCTCGACGATCGAGTCAACCGGACAGCTTTCTTCGCAGAAGCCGCAGAAGATGCACTTGGTCAGGTCGATGTCGTATCGCGTGGTGCGGCGCGAGCCGTCGTCGCGAACTTCCGACTCGATCGTGATGGCCATCGCCGGGCATACGGCCTCGCACAGCTTGCAAGCGATGCAGCGCTCTTCGCCGTTGTCGTAGCGGCGCAGCGCGTGCAGGCCGCGAAAGCGCGGGCTCTGTGGCGTTTTTTCCTCAGGGAATTGCACGGTGATTTTTCTCGACCAGAAGTGCCTGCCGGTCAGCGCCATGCCCTTGAGCAACTCAAGCAGCAAAAAGCTCGAAAACACATTCTTGATAGAAGCGACGGCGCTCATGTTCAGTCCCTTCAGCCCAAAGTCCAAATGTTCCACGGCGACTGTATCCACAGCCCCACTACCACCAGCCACACCAAGGTGACCGGGATGAAAATCTTCCAACCCAAACGCATGATCTGGTCATAGCGAAAGCGCGGAAAACTGGCACGCACCCACAAGAAAACGGTCACGACCATGAAGGTCTTGATGGCCATCCAAATCCAACCGGGTATCCAGTTGAAGGGCGCGAAATCAAACGGTGACAACCAGCCGCCGAGGAACATCACCACGGCCAGCGTTGAAATCAAAATCATGTTGGCGTATTCGGCCAAGAAGAACATGGCAAACGCCATGCCTGAATACTCGACCATGTGCCCGGCAACGATTTCAGATTCACCTTCCACCACGTCAAACGGATGGCGGTTGGTCTCGGCCAAACCAGAGATGAAATACACAACAAAGATAGGCAGCAGCGGCAGCCAGTTCCACGACAAAACGCTCAAGCCCATGCTGGCAAACTGACCCTTGCCTTGACCCATGACAATCTCAGTCATGTTCAAGCTGCCGGTCACCATGAGCACCACCACCAGCGCAAAGCCGATGGCAATCTCGTAACTCACCATTTGCGCCGAGGCGCGCAGCGCGCCCAAAAACGCGTACTTCGAGTTCGACGCCCAGCCCGCGATGATGACGCCGTAGACCTCGAGCGAGGTGATGGCCATCACAAACAACAAGCCCGCATTGATGTTGGCCAGCGCCACTTCAGGGCCAAACGGAATGACGGCCCAAGCCGCCAGCGCCGGCATGATCGTCATGACGGGGCCGAGGAAAAACAACGCTTTGTTGGCCGCCGTGGGAACGATGATTTCTTTGAAGATCAACTTCACCGCATCGGAAATCGGCTGCAACAACCCAAGCGGCCCGACTCGGTTGGGGCCCGGCCGAATTTGCGTTCGGGCAATTGCCTTGCGTTCCCACAAAGTCAGGTAAGCGACGCACAACATCAACGGAATGATGAGGGCCACGATCTTGGCCAGCGTCCAAACCACGGGCCATGCGCCACCGAGCAGCGAACTTCCAAAAGCGGTGAAGTCGTTCAGCACGGGCTCAGACTTTCTCAACCGTCAGGCTGCCAAACATCGCACCCAGCGATGCGGTGGCGGCGTGGCCGGCAGGCACACGAACGGTGCTCGGGGCCAAAGAAGCATCAAGCTTCACCGGCAGCTTCGCCTGCCCGGTTCCCTGCGTCACGCGAATGGATGCTCCTGCACTCAAGCCGAGTTGCGACCACAAGGCGCTCGACACTGATACCGCCAATGGCGCGGCATCGGCCGTGTGTTGCAGGCCCGCCGAACGGCGCACCAAAGCGTCGGTAGCGTAAATCGGCACATCGGCAATGCGCTCCAAGCCGGTCGCTGCAGTGACTTGAACTGCGACTGCGGAAGTTGCGTTGTTCAAACGCGAAGGCAAGATCGACACATCGCCCAAGGCTTCAGTACGCACGTCTTCTGAGGTTTCAAAATTGAAGCCGACCAAACCCAACATATTGCCCAACACACGCAGCACTTTCCACGCGGGTCGGGTGTCGCCCAAAGGCTTCACCACACCGTGGAAACTTTGAACGCGTCCCTCGGCGTTGACGAAGCTGCCTGAGGTTTCGGTGAAGGGTGCGATCGGCAACAGCACGTCGGCGCAATCGAGTGCGGCGGTTTTGAATGAAGTCAGCGCGACAACCATGTCAGCCGACGCCAAGGCTTTGATCGCAGCGTTGGGGTTGGCTGCGTCGAACGCAGGCTCGACATTCATCAACACGCAAGCCTTCAGCGTACCGCCGAGCATTTGGCTGGCGTTCAAACCGGCCTCGGCGGGAACGGCTCCTACGAGTTGCGCGCCGACTGTGTTGGCCGCCTCTGTCAAATATCCGACGCTGGCGCCCGTTGCCGAAGCAATCCAATTGGCGAGCGCGAGCAATTGGCTGGCCTGTGGATGCTGCGCGGCCGCGTTGCCCAGCAAGACAGCTTTGCGTTCACCGGTGAGCAGCGACGCCGCAATTTTCTTGGCGGCGTCCGAAGCCTCAACCGACATCGGCGCAGCAACTCCATTGGTCGACGCAATGGCCGCAGCAATCTCGGCAAGTGACGCAACCCAGGCACTCGGCGCAGCCGTCATGCCTGCCGCCATGTTCATCAACCAGTCGTCGTGAACCGCATTCAGGCTGTGAACCTTGCACCCCTTCTTGGCCGCTTGACGAATGCGCTGTGCGAACAACGGGTGGTCTTTGCGCAAGAACGATCCCACCACCAACACACGCTGCAAGGTGGACAGCGACGCGATGGACGTGCCCAACCAACGCGCCGTGCCAGCCGCGACGGGCGCTGAAAAATCGGCATGGCGGGTGCGAAAGTCGATGTTGTCGCTGCCCAAGCCGCGAACGAGTTTGGCCAGCAAGTGCAGCTCTTCGGTGGTGCTGTGGGCTGAGCCTAAAGCGCCAATGCTGCTCGAACCGTGATCGGTTTTGATTTGCGTCAGGCTGCGCGCCACGTATTCCAGCGCGGTGGTCCAGTCGGTGGTTTTCCACTCACCGCCTTGCTTGACCATGGGCGCGGTCAGGCGCTCATCACTGTTGACAGCTTCGTAGGAGAAGCGGTCGCGATCGGCAATCCAGCATTCGTTGACGTCTTCGTTTTCCAAGGGCACGACGCGCATGACCTTGTTGTTCTTGACTTGAACGATCAAGTTGGCGCCGGTGCTGTCGTGCGGGCTCACCGACTTGCGGCGCGACAACTCCCAAGTGCGGGCGCTGTAGCGGAAGGGCTTGCTGGTCAGCGCGCCAACCGGGCAGATGTCGATCATGTTGCCCGACAGCTCGGAGTCGAT
>JANPNT010000311.1:0-8479 GCA_031427655.1 Burkholderiales bacterium | reverse complement strand
CGCGGAAAGCGCGCACGTAGTCCAACACTTGGGGCATGCCGATGCCGTGTGCCAGAGCGCGCTCAGCGGCTTTTTGAATGACGGGGCCGTCGGCCATGGGGTCGGAAAACGGCACGCCCAGCTCAATCACGTCGCAGCCGTTTTGAGCCAAGCTGAGCATGATGTCGACGGTGGCATCTGGGTAAGGATCACCGGCCGTGACGTAAGGAATCAGCGCTTGGCGGCCCTGCGTTTTCAACTGAGCGAAAACGCCCTCAATGCGGCTCATCGTGGGCCTTTCATGGCTTGTGTTTCGCCCTTGAGCGTTTGCCCTTGGCAAGACGGGCGACAGAAAAAGCTGGCCCCTGAAATGTCGGCCACGGTGCCAATGTCCTTGTCACCTCGGCCTGACAAATTGACGAGCAAGTGCTGGTCTGAGCGCATGCTGGGAGCCATCTTCATGGCCTGCGCCACGGCGTGGGCCGACTCGAGCGCCGGGATGATGCCCTCGGTGCGGCACAGGTGATGAAACGCCTTCATGGCCTCTTCGTCGGTGATGCTGACGTACTCCGCACGGCCGATATCTTTCAGGTAAGCGTGCTCTGGGCCCACGCCGGGGTAATCAAGCCCGGCCGACACCGAATGCGTCTCGGTGATTTGGCCGTTTGCATCTTGCAGCAAGTAGGTGCGATTGCCATGCAGCACACCCGGCGTGCCTGCCGTGAGTGAGGCTGCGTGCTTGCCAGTTTCTATGCCCTGCCCAGCCGCCTCAACGCCGATCAAGCGCGTTTTTTCATGCTCGATGTAAGGATAAAAAATGCCCATGGCGTTGCTGCCACCGCCCACGCAGGCAATCACCGCATCCGGTTGGCGGCCCATCATCGCGGGCATTTGCACCAAACACTCGTCGCCGATGACGCGTTGAAAGTCGCGCACCATGGTCGGGTAAGGATGCGGCCCCGCCACGGTACCGATGATGTAGAAGGTGTTCTCCACATTGGTGACCCAGTCGCGCAGCGCTTCGTTCAGCGCGTCTTTCAGCGTCTTCGATCCGCTTTCAACTGGCACTACTTTGGCACCCAACAAGTGCATGCGGTACACGTTGGGCGACTGGCGCTTGATGTCTTCGCTGCCCATGTAGACCACGCACTCCATGCCGTAGCGCGCGCAGATCGTGGCGGTGGCCACGCCGTGTTGTCCGGCACCTGTTTCGGCGATAACGCGTGGCTTGCCCATGCGACGTGCCAGCAGCGCTTGGCCAATGGTGTTGTTGATTTTGTGCGCGCCGGTGTGGTTGAGATCTTCTCGTTTCAAGTAGATCTGCGCGCCGCCCAATTCACGGCTCATGCGGGCCGCGTGATAGATGGGGCTGGGGCGGCCCACAAAGTGCGCCAGCTCGCTGCGGTACTCGGCCATGAAGGCCGGGTCGGCTTGCGCCACTGCGTAGGCTTCTTTCAATTCATCCAGCGCGTGGATCAAGGTCTCTGCGACGAAGGTACCGCCGTAGGGGCCGAAGTGGCCTCGGGCGTCAGGTTGTTGGTAGCTCAACATAAAGTAGTCTCGAATCAGGTGGGGAGGGAAGCGATGCGCGCATCGGCGGCGCGTACGGCATCACAAAACTGGCGCATGGCCAAGGCGTTTTTGATGCCCTTGGCCGACTCCACGCCGGAACTCACGTCAACGGCCCAAGGCCGCACCTGCTCTACGCCTGCAGCCACATTTCCGGCATGCAACCCACCAGACAAAACGACTGGAAGCGGCACGTTTTTTGGAATGAGTGACCAATCGAAGACCTTTCCACCGCCGCCGTAACTGTCAACATGAGCGTCGACCAGCAGGGCTTGAGCGTTTGAATATTGAGTCGCAAAGTTTAGCAAATCGAAACCGGTTTCCATGCGTGCCGCGCGGATGTACGCGCGCTGGGCCGACTCGCACTGCATGGGCGTTTCGTCGCCGTGAAATTGCAGCACGGCGTGCGGAATGGCGGCCACGGCCTTGGCCACCAAATCGGCGCTGGCATTCACAAACAGCAACACGGGGGTCACAAAAGGCGGCATCAATCTGGCCAATTCGGCCGCACGTTGAACGGTCACGCTGCGTGAGCTGGGGGCGTACAAATTCAAGCCGATAGCGTCTGCCCCAGCGTTCACTGCGGCTTCAACGTCTGCCTCTCGGGTGAAGCCGCAAATTTTGATGCGCGTTCTGTGCATGGATGTCCAGTTCAAGGCAGCCAGTCATCGGCCAGCGTTTGCTGTGGAATGCCAAAGCGCGAATCGTAGTACGGCCCCACAAAATACAAACCGTCGGGGGCAAACGTGGGCGCAGCGCGGTGTCGATCACCGGCTGCCAACACATCGGCCAACCACGCCACAGTTTGGGTTTGGGTGCCCACCGCCACCAAGCAGCCCATGATGTTGCGCACCATGTGATGCAGGTAAGCCGAGGCGTCAAAGTCAAAGCGCCAGTACGCGCCTTTGCGCTGGATGCCGATGCTGCGCACATGTTTGATGGGCGACGGCGCTTGGCATTCGGAAGACCGAAAGGCGCTGAAGTCGTGTTCGCCGATCAACAGGTCGGCGGCTTGGCGCATCAAATCGGCATCGAGTGGCTTAAACACCCAACCGACCATGCCCGACTCCAACGCCGGTCGGGCAATCGATTCGCGCAGGATGTAGGTGTAGCGGCGGCCCATTGCACTGTAACGAGCGTGAAATTCGGCGTCGGGTGCCAGGCACCATTGCACCGCCATGTCGGCGGGCAAGAACCGGTTGGTTCCACGCACCCAGGAGAAGAGTTTTCGGTCCACCGGCGCGTCGATGTGGATGACCTGGTTCAAGGCGTGCACGCCTGTGTCAGTGCGCCCGGCGCATACAGTTCGCACGGATCGGTCCGCAAATTTCGAAAGCGCCCATTCCAATTTGTCCTGCAGCGTTTGGCCATCGGCTTGACTTTGCCAGCCGTGATACGCCGCGCCCCGATAACTCAGCCCCAACGCCAATCTTTGGACGAAGGGCGGGCTGTCCGCTTCAGCGGCAGACTCTGGAACTTCGACGCTCACCCCAACTGATCGAGGATGCCCTGCGCCCGAGTTTTCAAGGTGCCGTCGGCTTTGGCCAGCACCTCATGCAGCAAATCGCGTGCACCGTCGGTGTCGCCAATTTGGCGGAACTCTTCGGCCAACTCCAACTTGCGCAACAACGGATCGGCATGCTCGTGCGTACTGTCGTAGGCGCTGTCCAAAAGGCTGTCATGGACCGAATCTCTGCCGCTGTCTGAGGCCGACGCAGGCATTTGCAATTCACCAGGGACGGTGATGGGCGAGATTCGTTTTTTCACCGCATCGTCGGCAGGTGCATCGAAATCAAGCGAGATGCTCGAAAGGTCAAAGGTCATCGGCTTATCGAGCGCCGACGCAGCCGACGATGCTTTGGCCGTCAACTCGCCAGCGCCTACACCAGCAACGGCACCCACGCCCGCGAGCGCTTGGCCGTCAGATTTGGCCGACGGCAACTGCCTGTCAAACGACATCGAATCGCGAAATGGATCAGGCCGCATGGTGGCGGGAATGGTAGACATCGGCGCCGTGGGGGCCGCGGAATCACTGAAATCGAGATCGAGGTCCAGATCCATGTTCAAGCTTGCAGCGGCGGCAGAAGCGCGTGCGGCATCTGGCCCGAACTGTGACGGCGACGGCAACACCGACTGCGGCATGGTGCTGGCACCCAGCGGCTCGACATGATCGACGGCGCCGTTGAACGTTGCAGGCACGCCGCCAATTTGGTACAGCGCGTTATCGTGGTCAACCTGCTGCCCCAAATCCTGGGCGCGCGCCCAATCGGGGCCTTCGCCGCGAGTTAATCCAAACAACTGAATCGCCAACGACTCAAAACCCTTGATGTCACGCCGTTTTGCATAAACCTCAAGCAGCTTGGTGCGGATAGCCAAGCGCTCAGGTGTGCTGCGCATGGCTTCTTTCAATATCTCTTCAGCCTGCAAGTCGCGACCGTAAGCAAGGTACACATCGGCCTCGGCAACGGGGTCGACATCGCCGATAGCGTCCAACTGACTCAGCGAATAACTCATCGATGAAGACGAACCGTTGGGTTCACGGGTGTCAATGCGCTGACCACCGCTGGCACCAAAGAAGGAATCAGGCTGAAGTCGGCTTTCCAGGAACGAGGTCTCACCGCTTTCGCTCTTGGATCGGCGGCGCAGTTTGTAAATGCCAAAGCCCAGCAACGCCGCCAGCAGACCGCCACCCGCCGCCAAGGCGAGTGGGTTGTCTTCCAATAGCGTTCCCATCAAACCGCGGCCCTCTACCGACGCGGCATCAGGACGCGACGCGGCGGACACAGCAGTGCTGGCTGTTGGCTTGGCAGGGGCAGGGGCTTCTGGCGCTGGCGCTGGCGCTAGCGTCGGCGTCGGTGTCGGTGTCGGTGTCGGTGTCGGGGGGGAAGCAACCACCGCTGGTGGCGGTGTGACAGCAGGTACCGCCACCGGAACCACCACCGTCGGAACAGATGCCGGTGTTGCGGGCGGCGCGGCAGCCACGATCGGAGCTGCTTTGGCAGCTGCCGAAGCCGCAGCAGACGCGGCGGCTGCACCCGATATCTTCTTCAGGGCTTCGACATTGCGCGACAGCTCCGCCACGCGATCGGCCGCGTCTTTTGTCTCTTTGTCTTTGGACAGCTTCTCCTCAGCGGCGCTGGCCTTGGCGCTCGCGGCACCTTTGCTCAAAGTCAACTTGTCCGGCGTGGGGGCTGCGGCATCCTTCTTTTCCTCCACAGCCGATTGCACTTTGCCCGTGGCCTGGCGCGTCGATGCTTCAACCTTGGCGTCTGGCACGCCGCTGGCCAAACGCTGACGGTAGGCACCAAAGTCAGCACTCTGAGTCTGAATGAACTGCTTGGCTTCGGCAGGTGCCACGCCTTTGGCAGTTTCGGCAGACGGCACAGCCAGAACCACGCCCGATTTCAGGCGGTTCATGTTGTTGTCCATGAACGCGTCAGGATTGCCGCGATACAGCGACACCAGCATCTGATCGAGTGACACTCCAGAGCGCTGGGTTTGTGCCGCAATGCGAGACAAAGAATCACCTGCTCGAACTTTGTATTCGTCGGGACCGGCTTTGGCGGCTTTCTTGGTCTCCGGCGCTGCTGGAGCTTGAGTTGCCACGGGTGGCGGTGGCGGTGGCGCTGGCGCTGGTTTCAGCGCAGGCGGCACCGACCTTGACGCGGATGGCACAGGCGAGGTAACAGGAGTCGGTGCCGGTGCGGTTGGCGGTGATGCCACGGCCACCCCAGGCGCGGGCACGGCAATAGACGGCATGGGCGAGGCGGCGGCCGGTACCGGTGCTGCCGCCGGGGCGCGATTGTTTGGCGGATCAAACAACAAGGTGTATTCGCGAACCAAGCGACCCGATGACCAGGTCAGCTCCAAGATCACGTCTACAAAGGGTTCTTGAACGGCTCGATCGCTGGTCACGCGCAAGTACGGCCGCCCGTCCGCGCGACGTAACAAAACGGCTTGCGTTCCGGGCAGCACCGCGTTGTAGTCCACGCCCGCAGCTCGGTAGCTCTCGGGTGGTGCAATGCGCACGCGCAGGTTGGCCGCCTCTTCGGGTGTGAGGCTCGTCACGTCGATTTCGGCGCGCAAAGTGTCACCCAGAGACGACTGGACGGCCAAACGGCCCAAGCCCAAAGCCTGTGCCTGAGACGCACTTAGCGCCAGGATCGCGGCGGCCAAACCCGTCAGCGCAAAGCGCCCTGCATTCAAGACATTTCTTTTCAAGGCGTCTCCCGTAAACATCAACGACTTCGGTTCAAGCGCATAGCTCGCCCGAGCCCGTGACAGGGCTGAATTAAGGCCCCAATATTTCGTCAAATGACAATAACAGCAACAAGATACGAAGACAAGCTAAGGCACTGCTTAACAAGTTACATCGGACTTGCAACGCCCTCGTTGACTGGTTTTATGCGTCCAAAAGTATCCGCAGCATTCGACGCAAGGGCTCGGCAGCGCCCCAAAGCAATTGGTCGCCAATCGTAAACGCGCCCAGATAGTGCGGCCCCATGGCCAACTTGCGCATGCGGCCCACCGGGATGTTCATGGTGCCGCTCACAGCCACCGGTGTCAGCAGCTGGATCGAAGCTTCTTTGGTGTTTGGCACCAGGCTGACCCATTCGTTGTCGTTGGCAACCAAAGCCTCTAGATCTGCCAAAGGAACGTCCTGCTTGAGCTTGATCGTCAGAGATTGGCTGTGACATCGCATCGCACCCACCCGCACGCAAGTGGAATCAACGGGAGTCGCCGGTGTCCCAAAGCCAGGCCCGCGGCCGAGTATTTTGTTGGTTTCTACCTCGCCCTTCCACTCTTCCAAGCTGGTGCCATCGCCGCGATCGGCGTCGATCCAGGGAATCAAACTGCCGCCCAAGGGAACGCCGAAGTTGGCCGTCTCGTCGGCTGTCATGCCGCGTTGTTTGGCCACCAATTTGCGGTCGATTTCCAAAATGGCCGAGTGCGGATCGTCGAGCAGGCCGCGAACCTCCGCGTTCAAACTGCCGTATTGCGTGAGCAGCTCACGCATGTGTTGGGCGCCGCCGCCCGAGGCCGCTTGGTAGGTGGTGCAGGTCATCCAATCGACCAAGTCGGCTTTGAACAGTGCGCCTACGCCCATGAGCATGCAACTCACGGTGCAATTTCCGCCAATAAAGTCGCGCGTGCCTTTTTGCAGAGCGCTTTGGATGACATTCAGGTTCACCGGATCAAGAACGATGACGGCGTCATCGTTCATGCGAAGGGTTTTGGCAGCGTCGATCCAGTAGCCCGTCCAACCCGCAGCGCGCAGTTGGGGGTAAACCTTTTTGGTGTATTCGCCGCCTTGCGCGGTCATTACGATGTCGCAGCGCTTTAGCGCGGCGATGTCAAACGCATCAAACAGCTTGGTTTCGTTTTGAGCCTGCGCGGGAGCTTTGCCGCCGACATTGCTGGTGCTGAAAAACACTGGCTCAATCAGCGCGAAGTCGCCCTCAGCTTGCATGCGCTCCAACAAGACTGAGCCGACCATGCCGCGCCAGCCCACCAACCCAACCAGTTTTTTGCTCATTGCTTTTCTCCTGCTGCTTTTCGACGGTTTCGACTCTGTGAACCTTCCGGCTCGGAGCGCCGGTGACAGGCGAAACGAGCCGAAGGGCTAAGGAATTGTTTTGGTGGTGGTGGTAATGGTGGTGATTTTGGTTTTAAGACCGCTCGCCTTTGAAATAGCCGCGACCACGGCATCGCCCATTTCGCGTGTGGATGCCATCTGGCAAGCTTCAGACCAAATGTCGGCAGTGCGCAAGCCGCTGGTCAACACCGACTTCACGGCTGCTTCAATGCGCGCAGCCGCTTCGGGTTGGTTCAGCGTGAACTTCAGCATCATGGCAACCGACAAGATCGTGGCCAAGGGGTTGGCGATGCCTTTGCCCGCAATGTCGGGCGCACTGCCGTGGCTGGGCTCGTACAAGCCTTGGCCTTGGGCGTTCAACGACGCCGACGGCAGCATGCCAATCGAGCCCGTAAGCATGGCCGCCTCGTCCGACAAAATGTCGCCAAACATGTTGCCAGTGACGATCACGTCAAAACGCTTGGGCGCTTTGACCAATTGCATGGCGGCGTTGTCCACATACATGTGATCCAGCGCCACGTCGGGATACTGCGCGTGCACCTCCGTGACCACGTCTTTCCAAAACTGAAAGGTTTCCAGCACATTGGCTTTGTCGACGCTGGTCAAGCGGTGGTTGCGTTTGCGCGCCGCTTGGAAGGCCACGTGCGCGATACGTTCAATTTCGGGGCGGCTGTAGCGCATCGTGTCAAAGGCTTCTTCAGCGCCCTTGAAAGCACCGTCTGGTGATTCGCGACGCCCACGCGGCTGACCAAAATAAATGTCTCCGGTGAGTTCACGAATGATGAGGATATCCAAGCCCGCCACCAACTCCGGCTTGAGGCTGGACGCATCGGTCAGCTCTTCGTAGCAAATGGCCGGACGGAAATTGGCAAACAAGCCCATGTGTTTGCGCAGGCCCAGGATGGCTTGTTCGGGGCGCAGCGAACGCTCGAGAGTGTCGAACTTCCAATCGCCCACCGCACCAAACAGCACGGCATCAGATTGCTGCGCGAGCTTCAATGTGGCCTCGGGCAAAGGGTGACCGTGCAGCTCGTAAGCGGTGCCACCCACAGGCGCGTGCTCGGTCTCGAACGGCAAGTCGAGCACCGCCATGACCTTCAATGCCTCGGCCACGATTTCGCTTCCTATGCCATCACCGGGCAGCACTGCAATTTTCACAACTCAAATTCCCGAGGTTCAGATTGTGTGAGCAAGCCACGGCTTCTGCAGCAAGCGCTGCGCTTCAAAAACTTGTATTTTGTCCGCATGGCGCAAGGTCAAGGCGATGTCGTCAAAGCCGTTGAGCAAACAAAATTTTCGA
The DNA here is from genome assembly GCA_031427655.1 of Burkholderiales bacterium. GTDB lineage: Bacteria > Pseudomonadota > Gammaproteobacteria > Burkholderiales > Burkholderiaceae_C > JANYJJ01. Next base: position 35 of record JANPNT010000311.1, on the reverse strand, counting down.
AATGGCTGCACATCAAACGGCAGCTCGGCACCGTC
>JANPNT010000310.1:0-12680 GCA_031427655.1 Burkholderiales bacterium | reverse complement strand
AGTTAACAAGTTCTTCAGATTCCACAGGTGGTTGCATTTGCCGATTCTAGAAACACGCACGATGAGTTGGCCTGACGAGGCAAGCTGCGCCGCTTCGGCAATCGCTTTGGCTGCCCTGCACGGCCTTCGCAGCGCGTGCATCGAACTGCACGGCACGCTGGGTGCGGGCAAAACCACCTTTGTGCGCCACTTGCTCGGTGCGCTGGGCGCAGAAGGACGCGTAAAAAGCCCGACTTATGCGCTCATGGAGCCGTACTGCTTGGACGGCTTCGACGCGTGGCACTTTGACTTTTACCGCTTCAACGACCCACAGGAATTTGAAGACGCTGGCTTTCGTGAGGTTTTTTCCAACCCGGGCCTAAAGCTGGTGGAGTGGCCCGAGAAGGCTGCTGGCTTGTTGCCCGAAGCCGACTTGATCGTCGCTATTTCCTTTGGTTCAGACGAGCAACCCGACGACCAACGATCGGTGACATTCAGCGCGCAAACCGCGCTGGGCTTGAAGCTGTTGCCATGACCGCATCTCTTCCCAACCGCCGCCTGGCGCTGAAGCAATTGGGCTCGGTCGCGCTGCTCTTGGGAGCCGCTGACTTGGCCTGGGGTGCCACCATCGTCGCGGTGCGTTTGTGGCCCGCCGCCGACTACACGCGAGTGACCTTGGAAAGCGACACTGCCTTGGTCGCCAAGCATTTCATCGCTGAAAACCCCTTGCGTTTGGTGATTGACATCGACGGCTTGGAGTTGAGCGCTGCGCTGCGCGAACTGGTCGGCAAAGTGCGCAGCGACGACCCCTTTATTGCCGGTTTGCGCGTGGGCCAATACCAACCGCGAACGGTGCGCATGGTCATCGACTTGAAGCAAGTCGTGAAGCCGCAGTTGTTCGCCCTCACGCCAGTGGCGGCCTATCAACACCGCTTGGTGTTTGACCTTTATCCCGCGCAGGAACGGGACCCTTTACTGGCTTTGATACTTGAGCGCGAAAAGGCCGAGCAAGCCACTCAGGCGGGGCAAGACGCATTGGGCGATTTCATCGGCAAGATCAAGCCCTTCAGCGGTGCCGCTTCAGCGGTTGCAGGTGCGCCCTCTGCGGCGTCGGCACCCACCGTGATTGCGGCCGCGCCTGCGCTGCCCGCGTCGGCCTCAAACCCCTCTCCTTCAAAACGCAAACCCAGCGGCGTGGACCGCCTGATCGTGGTGGCCATCGACCCCGGCCACGGCGGCGAAGACCCGGGTGCCATTGGCCCGACCGGCCTGCGCGAAAAGGACGTGGTGTTGCAGGTAGCCCTGCAACTGCGCGACCGCTTGAACGCCCTGCCCGGCATGCGCGCCATGCTCACGCGCGACGCCGACTTTTTTGTGCCGCTGCAAGACCGTGTGCGCAAAGCGCGACGCGTGCAAGCCGATCTGTTCGTGTCCATTCACGCCGACGCTTTTTTCACGCCACAGGCGCGCGGCGCGTCGGTGTTTGCGCTCAGCCAAGGCGGCGCCAGCAGCAGCGCAGCCCGCTGGATGGCCAGCAAAGAAAACGCCGCCGATTTGGTGGGCGGTGACAACTTGGCCAACGACCCGGTGTTGGCCAGCGCCCTGCTCGACATGAGCACCACCGCGCAAATCAAAGACAGCCTGCGTTTGGGCAGCGAGGTGCTCGGCCAAATTGGCAAGGTTGGCAAGCTTCACAAAGCCAGCGTGGAGCAAGCTGGCTTTGCGGTGCTGAAAGCGCCCGATGTGCCTTCCATCTTGGTGGAAACCGCCTTCATCTCCAACCCCGAAGAGGAAGCCAAATTGCGTGATCCGGTGTACCAAGAAAAATTGGTCGACGCACTGAGCTCAGGCATTCAGCGCTACTTTGCCAGGAACCCGCCGCTGGCTCGCAGCAGGCCGTTGTAGGGACAAAAACTTGTCCGTCAAAGCGCCTTTTTGCGACGGGGACGCTTAAGCTGTGGCCAGTATTGGCGCGAGTTGCGCAGCGCCACCCCCTTCTCGTTGACCTGAGCAAATCATGCTGCATCCGCAAACCCAAGCCTTGTTGGCGTCCATCGAAAAAAGCGGCATTCCACCCACGCACACTCTGAGCGTGGCAGAGGCGCGGCGCGTTTACCGCGACCGGCGCGTTTCAGTTCAACCCGAATCTCCCGCTGTGGGCGAGGTGATTGAACTGCGCGCACCGGGGCCTTTGGGGCCGGTGTCACTGCGCATGTACCGCCCTATTTCTGCGGCAGAGTCAGGGGCGCGGTTGCTGCCCGTCTTGGTGTTCTTTCACGGCGGCGGATGGGTGATCGGCGACCTCGATACGCACGACACCTTGTGCCGCCAACTGGCGAATGCGTCGGGTTGCGCGGTGATAGCCACCGACTACCGCCTGGCCCCCGAAAACCCCTTCCCTGCGGGGTTTGAAGACTGTGTGGCCGCTACCGAATGGGTGCGCCGCAACGCTGTGTCTTTGGGTGTGGACGGCAACCGAATCGCCGTGGGCGGCGACAGTGCGGGTGGCAATTTGGCGGCGGCGGTCGCGATCAACCAGCGCGACGTCGGCACGCCCTTGGCATTTCAATTGTTGATTTACCCCGTCACCGACCAAAAGGGCGGCACACCGTCTCACGTGCGCAATGGCCAGGGCTACCTGCTCACCAACGACACCATGAATTACTACCGCGACCACTACGTCAGCGACCCCGCCGACCACCTCGACTGGCGCGCATCGCCCCTGGTGCGCCCCGACCTGTCTGAACTCCCTCCTGCCTTTGTGCTGACCGCCGGTTACGACCCGCTGCGCGACGAAGGCCTGTACTACGCGCAGCGCTTGTCCGACTGCGGCGGCGACGCCACCTACCTTTGTTTTGAGCGCCAAATCCACGGCTTCATCTTGATGGGCAAGGTCATCGACGAGGCCAATGCGGCGGTGGCTTTTTGTGCTGATGCACTGCGTCGCGGCTTGGCGGCCGTGCCACGAAGCTGACGGCCAGCAGGCTGGTTGTCCTGCTGTGCGCAGCGCTGACCTGCGCGCCGACCTGCGCGATATCGCAAGCGCAAAGCAACCCGCCCCAGACGGCCGAATGCCCCACCGGTTTGCCCTCGTCCACGAAGTGCCTCGCCGGCCAAAACAGCGCAGGCGCGTTTTACTGGATTTCGGGCTGAGCCTGTCGAAGACCCACCAACCATCGAGCAGCACTTCGACAAGTCTCAGAGGCTGGGATTCTTTTGATCATGCCCGCTCATCACGCCAAAACACGCCCGCTTGTCGTTGCAAATGCTCGCCACAGCCCGGCCATGGCGGCGCTTTGTGCCCAAATCGGCCGCGTTTTGGCGCGCCGCCCGGTCACGCTCAAAAAACTCTCAGCTTCTCAGTGCGAACGGGTTCTCTACGGAGCTCAAATTCCGAACAGTGCAACGGCCCACTTTGTCGTGTTCACGGCGTGCCGGCTGTTACTGAAACCGCCCTGCGCCGCGCCTTCCAGGCCCCGAACAGCACCAACAAGCCAGGGATCAAAATCGCGCCCCAAATGATTTTGTCCAGGTTCTGTTTGACCCAAGGAATGTTGCCGAACACGTAGCCTGCGGTGGTGATGCTGCCTACCCATAACACCGCGCCGGTCACGTTGTACAGGCTGAACTTGCTTCGCGTCATTTGCGCCACGCCCGCCACGAAGGGCGCGAAGGTGCGCAGGAAGGGGGCGAAGCGCGCGACGATGATGGTCACGCCGCCGTATTTTCGTAGAAATCATGCGCTTGGTTGAAGGCGTTTTTGTTGAAGAACTTGGAGTTCTCCCATTGAAAAACCCTGGGGCCGAAGTAGCGCCCGATCGTGTAGTTGCACAGGTCGCCCAGAATGGCAGCGGCTATCAGCAGGCCTATCGCCACGGGCAGGCTCATCAGGCCCACGGCGCACATGGCACCCACCACAAACAGCAATGAATCGCCGGGTAAAAACGGCATCACGACCACGCCGGTTTCTACAAAAATAATCAAGAACAGCAAGGCGTAAACCCAGGTTCCATAGGTGGTGACGAACTGAGCGAGATGAACGTCAACGTGCAGGATGAAGTTGACCAGCGTGGTGATAGTTTCCATAGGCGCGAATTATCAACGCGCCCATCGAGCCTTCGGGCGTTTCAGATCGCAGCCGCCAAGGCCAAGCGAGGAATTCGGCGGCCCACGCTGGCGATGGCAATTGCGTTCGCGAGGCTGGGTTTGTCTGCCGCAGTGTTTTGCGCGGGAACGTACGAAGCAAAAGCTGAAGGTAAGACCTGCGGAGGTTGCCGAACCGCTTGCAAGGCCGTCAAGCAGATCCGTATTTCGGCTTCTTGACCATGAATGATGGCGTGGTCGGCGCGGCGTTGCAGCTCGTCCAACATCGCGGCGGCAAAGCAACCGATGGAACCCATGGCGGTGTAGTGGCGAGCCACATCGTGGCAACGGGCTTGTTCGGTAGTCAGGTGGATCAAGAGATTCGTGTCCATGGCGCGGGTACCTTTGATTGGCATGTCGTGATGTGCTGATGCGGGCAATGAAGGAACGCAAATCAGCGAGGAACTGCATTGCACGCAAAGCTGGTTTCCATTGCGTCGGCGCTTGTGGCCAGCGTTGGGGCACAGCTCAGACGAAAAGCAGACGATTCGCCGGCGGACCCGGGCGCTCCGCGATTCGCCCGCAAATCGACGCATTAACTGGACACAAAAAAGCCCGGCCAGACCGGGTTGGGTTTGCGCGCCGTGATGAGACTCATGGCGACTCAGCCACGTCAATGCCCGGTGGGTTTGTACGGCCGATGGCAGCCTGTGCCCTTGTGTTCGCGCTTGGGCTCGTACGTTGCATTGAACACCGGGAAGGTGGGCATGGCGGCGGGCAACAAGCCCTTGAATCGCACGCCCATGTGCAGTTCTTTGATGAAATCGACCCAATCGGTCACCTTCAAAAAGTCGATCACATGCGGCTGCACCAACGGCCGGTCTGCTTCGGCGTCCAACGCCAAATAGAAGGGCGAACGCCAGTCCCACAGGCCGCTCAAATCGGGGTCGGGCAAATAGATATTCATGGCCAAGTCGGGCGACGAGAAGTCCCAAGCGATGCCCGAACTGTCCGGCACCAACCACGGCCTGTCGTGGTCGCCGTACTGTTTGATGCCGATCAGCGCTGCCTCCAAGGTTTTGGCGGCGGGCACCACGGTGCCCAAAATGAAAGTGTTCGCACTTTGAGTTTGCAGGGCGGTCGCGAAACTCATCAGGTCGGTGAGTTGGTCGGGCGCTTCCAGCACGAAGTCGGCGCTTCCGGTGTCGAACTGCTGCGCCGCCTTGATGGCCGCCACAATGCTTTGCACCACTGCTTGACGCGCGCTGCCCTTGGCGGTGCGCAGCTCAGCCAGCAGCGCATCGGCCATGTCGTCAAGGCGTTCGGCAATTTCGGTCATGCGCCGCAGGGCCACCACGCTGCCCATGGTCGGGTGATTGCCTTTGGCCTCCAGCACTTTGTGATTGGCCTGCGCAAACCACTGCGCCAACACGCGCGCGGTCACCGGGCCGTGCGAGCGCAAGCGTTTAAAAATTTGCGGATAGCTTTCACCCGCCGTGAAGAAGTTGTAGTTGGCATAACCGACTGCGTACTCGGCAAACGGTGCCACGGTGTGCAGCAACTCGACCGACATGTTGAAGCAGTTGTTGAAGTGAATCACGGCCAGCTTGGGCACGCCAGCGTTTTCGGCCAGCTTGAGCGCATGGCCGGTGCCCCAGGTGGACAAGGGCATTTGGCTGGCCGGCAAGATCGGCGAGCCGCTGGGCAGGATCGGTGAGCCGCTGGGCAAGATTGGCGAGCCCGACGGCAACACGGGCGACGCTGAATCGGCGTTGATGCGCCATTCAACGCCCTGCCCTCCCAATTGCGTGATGCCGCCTTGCGTGATGCGGCGGCGGTCAATCTCGGGCAAGTACCCCGCACCGTGGCCCTCCAGCGTCAGCACCAACGCGGCGTCGGGGTGAGTCAAATGCGCCAGCTCCAGGAGCCCGGCCAAAGTGTGCGGTGAACTCATGTCTTGCTTCCAGCGCGTCACCGTTTGCGCGCTGGCTGGTTTACCGCCTTGAATCTGAAGCAGCACGGTGTCATGTTGTGCACGGTCGATCAGCGCCACGACGTGAACACCCTGCTCGGCCACGTCAATCAGCGCGCGGTACAGCGGGTGTTCGGTCAAATCGGTGGATGTGCCGTCTGGGTAGGTGCTGAGCACGTCATCTCCGCCAAACGGCGCGTAAACCACCAGCGTGACGCAGTCAGTTTGTGGGCCCGATGGTGTGCCGGACACAGGCTCGCTGGGCGTCAGCGTGGGACGGGTCATGGGGGTTCTCCTTGAAGGGCTGAGCGGGACGAACGAAGTTGAAGTGCGGCTACACGAGGTCACGTTGATTGCGGTAGCGTCGCTAAACTAACCTTCGATGGTTCGCATTGAAATGCAGCTTCTGCGGGCAGCGCCCGCGCCAAGCCAGACGATAAGCAGACGATCCCCTCCCTACAAAGGCCGCCGTTGGAAACCAGGTCTTACAAAAAACCGGAAGAAGGCTCGCGTCCAGGGGCTGGCAGCCAGATTCCCGTTCGTTCGCAGGTTCGCGTGGCATCGCTCGCAACCTCTGAAGCCCTGGTGCTGTCTGCGCTGAACGCCCATCGCGACGGCGCGATGGCCGAGTGGTTGCAAGCTCATCGGCGCGTGGGGCGTTGGCTGGCTCAACACCATCTTCGGCCTGTGGTGGGTGCGGCCGGCGATGCCTTCAAATTGCATGCTGACCACAGCCTGGCACTGACGTACTTGCTGCAATGGGCCGTTGCGCAAACGCGGCCCGACCGCGCCAGCACGCCGATAGGGCGCGAAGAATGGCTGTCGCGCACGAGTTGGCGCCCCACGTTGGCGGCACTTTGTCACTATGGCTTTGAGCCGGTGCAGCACTTCCGCGACCGTTATCACGCCCAGTCTGACGAGGTGGCTTCCAGCCACTTGTGCGGCCTTTGGTCTGTGGGGCCCAGCACGTATTACCGCTATCTTGAAAAGGCCAAGCGTGCACTGGCCACAAGTCTGCGAACCGGCACCCTGGATGCAGCCCAGCGGCTGTCACTGCGGGCTTGGGTCAAAACGCGTGTCGTGCAAGCTTTGCGGTTGAATGACGAGGCTGAAGTACAGGCCTGGCATGCCGCGCAAGTGCCATCAGCGCTGTTGCTAGGCGATGTGGCCAGCGCGTTGTGGCACCAGCGAGAAAGTGCCGACATCGAAGCTTTCACCGCGCTGGTGCGGCGTTGCGCAGTGGAGCTGGCCAACGAGGCTGAAACTGATGCTCTGATCGACACTGCTGCCGTCGACTCGATCCGCCCGCAGCAACGCTTTGATTTGCTGCTCGCGCATGCTGCGGTCTGGCGCATTCGTGGTGTGGCCGACCGTGAACACGGCGCTTACGAACAAGCCCTGCAGATCGCGGTCAACGCAGGCGATGCGCTGCTGCTGGGACGCATTTACAGCGCGATGGCCCGGTTTTATGAAACTCGCGACGCCGACCGCGCCTTCGCTTTTTACCAAGACTGCACCGACCAGTTATGGCGCGCCAATGTAGGTGCAGATGTTGAAGTCACAAATGACCCACTGCACAACATGCGTGCGGCCCACGACCTCGCGTTGATCGACGAATTTGTAGTGGCCCTGGTGCGCTTGGGATGGACGTATGCCGTGCGCAATGACCCGCGCTCAAAGACGGCGCTGGACCGAGCCCAGGTGCTGAGACTGCGATTTGAGCTGAGCACTGACACCGCTGCCCTGTTGGAACAGACTTGGGGCGAGTACTGGCGCCGCGCTGGCGATTTGCCACGCGCCCTCGAACACAAGCACCGCGCGTTGAATTTGTACGAACGCGCCGCAGACCGTGCGTCGGTGTTGAAAACTTACTGCAATTTGAGCCTGCTCTATGGCGAGGCCAAAGACTTCGCCCGCGCCATTGAATACTCGCAGCGCGTGCTTGGTTTGTCGGTCACCATGCACCTTGAACCCGAGTTGGTGGCCAGCACCCACCTCAATTTGGGCGTGGCGCATTTTTGGAACGGCGACATGGTGCTGGCAACCGAACAATACGAGTTGGCGTTGCACGTGGCCATGCGCGCGCAGTTGCGTTTGACCGCCCGAACCGCGCACTACAACCTGGCCGAAGTGGCCTACCTTCAGTTCAAGCAAAGCCGCGACAAAGCCGACGAATTGCGCGGCGACTTGCACGCTGCCGCTGCGCTCACCGTGTGGCCCTACCCCAGCGATGCGAGCTACGCCGAGGCCACCAAAAAACTGAAAGGCGAGATTCTTGGGGCTTCGTCCGCCAACGCGGCCGACCGCCTTGCACCGCAAGAGGCCGTGCTTTATCCCAGCGAATTGAGTGAAGTGCAAAGCCAGCGCGATGTTTTGGCATTGCCCTCCTCGCCCGAGCCCCATGTGCGCGCGCATTTGCGCATCGCAGCAGCCTACCTCTTGGTGGCCATGAAAGAACGCGAAGCCGCCCTGGCCCTGATGCAGCGCCACGGCATGGCCGACCAATTCAGCGCTGAGCTTGCCGCCCTGCAAACCACCTTCGAACGCGAATTGACCTATGAACAGCAACTCGCGCGGCGATGGACTGACGAAGCGGGCGACTTGTTGTCCACCGCCCGCTGCAACGCCGTGCTGGCGCGCCTCATCGCGGCCGGTGCGTTGAACAAAAGCGGCTATGCCGAGCTGTGCGCTTTGAGCCCCGCCACGGCCTCCAAACACCTTGCAAGCTTGGCGCAGCGCGGCTTGTTGACCCAAACTGGCAAGGGGCCGAGCACGCGCTATGTGTTGCCTGAGGTGACCTCAAAAGCGCGGACAGGCATTTCTACAATCAGTCGATGAACGCCGCTTTGACACCTGCTCCACGCCAGCCCATTCGCGAACTGCCCGACGAACTCATCAGCCAAATCGCCGCTGGTGAAGTGGTCGAGCGGCCTGCTTCAGTGGTGCGTGAGTTGGTGGACAACGCGCTGGATGCTGGCGCTTCTGAAGTGGCGGTGAAATTGATGGCCGGCGGCATCCGCTGCATCGTGGTCGAAGACAACGGCTTCGGCATCGCCAGCGCCGAGTTGCCGCTGGCTTTGCGGCGGCATGCGACCAGCAAAATCAACACGCTGAACGATTTGGAAACCGTGTCCACCATGGGTTTTCGGGGCGAGGCGCTGGCCGCGATTTCGTCCATTGCGGAGGTCAGCATTTCCAGCCGCACCTTGGACGCAGCGCATGCGCAAAGGTTGGACGCACGCTCGGGCGAATTGACCCCGGCGGCGCGCGGCGTGGGCACCAGCGTCGAAGTGCGAGAGCTGTTTTTCAGCACGCCGGCGCGGCGCAAGTTTTTGAAAACCGAAGCCACCGAATTGGCGCACTGCGTGGAAGCCGTGCGCCGCCACGCACTCACACGGCCCGACGTGAGCTTTGCCATTTGGCATGAAGGCAAGTTGGTACAGCAATGGCGCAAAGCCACGCTCACCCAGCGTTTACACGACGTGCTGGGGCCCGACTTTGTGGCGCAAAGCCGCGAGGTGGCGCTCGACCTCGGCGTGCTGCAAGTCACCGGTCGCGCAGGCACACCCGAGTTCGCACGCAGCCGCGCCGACCAGCAATATGTGTATGTGAACGGCCGCTGCGTGCGCGACAAACTCATCGCCCACGGCGTGCGTTCTGCTTACGAAGACGTGCTGCACGGCGGGCGCCAACCGGCCTACATCCTCTTCATTGCCATCGCGCCCGACCGGGTGGACGTGAACGTTCACCCCACCAAAATTGAGGTGCGCTTTCGCGAATCGCGCGAGGTGCATCAGGCGGTGCGCAAGGCGGTGGAGGTGGGCTTGGCCATTCCAAAGGCAGGATCAAGCTTGCCGGGGCGAACCGAGTTCGCGCCGAGCGCCTTGCCAGGTTCTGCCACTGCGTTCGGCAGCGCCGCCTTCCCTTACGGCGGCGCTGCATCCGCACCGTCTCGCCCCTTCAGCCCGCAGTTCAATTCAGCGTCGCAGGGCTATTTGGGCTTGCAGCAAGCGGCCGTGCTTTATGCCAAAGAAGAACCCGCCAGTTGGATTGCGGCGCGCCAGGCGGCCAGTGCACCCGTCGCTTCTGATGCACCATGGCCGCTGGGCAAAGCCATCGGCCAAATTTCGGGCATCTACGTGCTCGCAGAAAACGCGCATGGCTTGGTGATCGTGGACATGCACGCCGCCCACGAACGTGTGGTCTACGAGCGCTTGAAAAACAGCTTGGCCGCCAGCAGCATTGACAGCCAAACCCTGCTTATCCCCGCCACTTTCGCAGCCACCGCGCTGGAAGTCAGCACGGCCGAATCGCATGCCGACATCTTGCACACGCTGGGCCTGGACGTGTCGGCTTTGACGCCCACGGTTTTGGCAGTGCGTTCACAACCTGCGGCCCTGGTGGGCGGTGATGTGTGCGAGCTGGTGCGCAGTGTGTTGGCCGAGTTGACCCAGTGGGGTGCCAGCCGCGTGGTCGAGCGCGCGCAAGATCAAATTTTGTCCACCATGGCCTGTCACGGCGCGGTGCGCGCCAACCGCCAGCTCACGCTGGACGAAATGAACGCCCTGCTGCGCGATATGGAGCGCACTGACCGCGCCGACCAGTGCAACCACGGCCGCCCGACCTGGCGGCAAGTGACGGTGAAGGAGTTGGACGCGATGTTTTGGCGCGGGCGCTGACGGCAAGCCCCGCCTGCATTGACATCGCGGGGCGTGCCGAAGTGTCTGCGTTTGCGGTCAAGCAGCCCGCGTCAACGTAAAAACTCCGCCACCGCCTTCAACGCATCGCCCGCCACCTCTTCCTGGGGCAGGTGGCCGATGCCTTTGAAGGCAGCCAGTTTGACGTTCCCCAAGGCTTTCAGGTAATCGGCTGAATTGGCGAAGGGGATCATGGCGTCGGCCTCACCCCACACCAGCAAGGTCGGCGCTTCGATGCGCTTGAGCAGCGGCAGCGGATCCACCAGCACGGTTTGCTGCATGCGGGCAATCAAGGCGTCACGTGAGCCGGGTGCCAGCATCAAATCGTGGTAGCGCGTGGCCAAGGCATCGGTCATGAACTTCGGGTTGCCGTAGGCCGGAGCCAAGCTCATTTTCAACAGCGCTTTGGGCAAGGCAAAACGCATCAACTTCAAGCTCGCCGACACCTCGGGCGCGCTGCCGTAAACAAAGCCGGGGCTGGCAAAACCGTCGGGTGCGACCAGCACCAACTTGTTGACCCGCTCAGGGTGCGTGGCCGCAAAGGTCCAGGCCATGCGCCCGCCGATGGAGTGGCCGATCAGGTCGGCGCGGGCCACGCCAAGCTGGTCCAGCAGCGCGATCATCAATTGCAGGGTGCGCGCGTCGGTGTAGTCGCCGCTGGGGTCGGGGCTGCTCAGGCCGCTGCCGGGCAAATCGAAACGAATCACGCGGTGACTTGAAGCCAAGCCTGCAGCCCACGCCTCCCAACTGTGCAAACTGCCGCCGAAACCGTGGATCAGCACAACAGCGGGCGCAGCTTTGCCAGCTATTTGCGGGCCCGAATCGCGCACATGCAATCGCACGCCCGCCACTTCGATCATGTCGGTCGGCGCATTCAGATATTTCGCCTCCAGCGCGGCGCGGCTTTTGTCGGGAGTCCACAACCAAAAAACCGCCGCCGCGAGCAAAAGCGCGACAAGCACCGCAACAATTTTCAAGGCAATGCTCTGTAAAGAAAATTACGGACTGCACACAAGCGATGTTCAGTGAACGCAAGACCCCATTCTGCCGCTCGCGCCGACGTTTCAAGTCAGCGCTAGGCCTCGTTGCGCCAACGACCAAGCAACCGCGCGGCGCGCGAGTGAGGCTGTGGCGTCAATGATGGGCACTCCGACTTGCGTTGGCATTTGTGTTTGCGTTGCCATGCTGTGCAGTACCAACGGGATCTCTGTGCAGCCCAGCATCAAGCGGCCTGCACCGCGGCCCACCAGCGCTTGCGCGGCGGCATTCAGCAGCTTGCTCGCCCTGCCAAGCTGCCCGAGCTTGACCGCTTGTATGCCGGGCATCACCAGCGTCAGCATTTCACTGGCCGTGGGCACCACCCATTGAATGTGTGCATGCTTTTGGTTTTGCGCTGCGCGGTTCAGGTACAGCCCCGACGCCAAGGTGGCGTCTGTGCACAGCAAACCCACAGCCGCACCGCTGACTGCGGCGGCGTCGTCCAGGGCGGCGTCCACCAAATGCAGCATCGGCACCTGCAGCGCGGCCTGTAGCTGCGAAAACCAATGGTGCGCCGTGTTGCACGGCACCACGATCAAGCCTGCGCCCGCTTGAATCAAGCGCTGGCCGCTGCTGACCATGGCGGCCAGCGGCGATATGCCCTGGCCCCGGAACGCGGCCACTCGGTCAGGGATTTGAGGAATGCTGGTGACGATCACGGGCACGTGGTCTTGGTCTTTGACTGCGTGGTTGGCAAGCGCGGTGGCGGCGATCAACTTCTGCATGAAGTCGACCGTCGCCAGCGGGCCCATGCCGCCCAAAACCCCGATCAAACCCGGCACCGCTTCGAGCGTGTTCATGCGGTGGATTGCTGGTTGCACGCTCGACCGAATTGCCAGCTCAAGTTGCCGCTTTGTCCGACAAGTTCTTCAGGTTGTCGATCAAGTCTTTGCTCATCGGCGCATTCAGGT
>JANPNT010000309.1:0-2190 GCA_031427655.1 Burkholderiales bacterium | reverse complement strand
CCGCCATCGTGATGTTCCTGTGTGCCGGTGTGCAAGTGGCCAGCTACGTGATCACACTGGCCGATTTGCCCAGCACCCTGACGGGATGGCTGGGCCCGCTGATTGACAGCCCCCGCCTGCGGATGGTGGTCATGATGTTGGTGCTGGTCGTCATTGGCACGGCGCTGGACCTCACGCCGACCATCTTGATTTTTGCGCCCGTGATCTTGCCCATCGCAGTGAAAGCAGGCATCGACTCGGTCTACTCCGGCTTGATGTTTGTGCTGAACGGTGCCATCGGTTTGATCACCCCGCCGGTGGGCACGGTGCTCAATGTGGTGGCCGGTGTGGGGCGGTTGTCGATGGCCACCGTCATCAAGGGCGTGAACCCCTTCTTGGTGACCCACATCATCATCCTGTCCCTGTTTGTGATCTTTCCGCAACTCGTGACTGCGCCCGTGGCGTGGATGCGCTGATCTGTGCTCTTTGCTCTGTGTTCACCGCCAGTTTTTCCGTTCCCTGTTCTAACCAAAACCTCCAGAAGACTTTCATGAAATTCATACGCCGTACTTTGATCGCCACCGCAGCTGCTGCCCTGCTGGCTGCCCCGTTTGCACTTGCCACAAACGCGATGGCGCAAGACATCAAACCCCGCCTGATCCGCTTCGGCTACGGCCTGAACGAAGTCAGCAACCAAGGCCGCGCTGCCAAGGTGTTTGCTGATGCCGTCGAAAAGGCATCCGGCGGAAAAATGAAGGTGCGCGCTATCGGTGCAGCCGCCCTGGGCCCAGACCTTCAAATGCAGCAAGCCTTGATCGGCGGCGCGCAGGAAATGATGGTCGGCTCCACCGCCACGCTGGTCGGCATCACCAAAGAAATGGCGCTGTGGGACACGCCGTTTTTGTTGAACAACGTCAAAGAAGCCGACGCCCTGCTTGACGGCAAAGTCGGCCAATCCGTGATGGCCAAGTTGCCCGAAAAAGGCTTGGTCGGTTTGCTGTACTGGAAGAACGGTTTCCGCAACCTGACCAACAGCAAGCGGCCTGTCACCAAGATGGAAGACCTCGACGGCATCAAGCTGCGCGTGATGCAAAACAACGTGTTCCTCGACAGCTTCAAGACACTGGGCGCAAACGCTGTGCCGATGCCGTTTTCAGAGCTGTTCAGCGCGCTGGAAACCAAGACGGTAAACGGCCAGAAAAACCCGTTGAACACCATTTTGTCGAGCAAGTTTTTTGAAGTGCAAAAGTACCTCACCGTTACCAACCACGTCTACAGCCCGTGGATCGTGTTGGTCAGCAAAAAGTGGTGGGACGGCTTGAGCAAAAACGAACAAAAAATCCTGCAAGACGCCGCCAACGAGAGCCGTGAGTTCGAGCGTAAAGACACCCGCGAAGAAGCAGCCAAAGCTCTGGGCGACCTGAAAGGCAAAGGCATGCAGATCAACGAGCTACCCGCCGCTGAAGCCGCCCGCATGCGCGACAAACTGACCCGAGTCAACGCCTCCATCGCCGCCAACGTCGGCATGGAGTTGTGGCAAGACGCACAGTCGCAGTTGACGAAATTGCGCGCTGGGAAGTAATAAGGTTTGCCGTTTTCGCGAGCGTCAAGCCGGTGAAGACGGGGCTGCTAACTTGGCTTAAATCTCTGCAGTTGGACCAGCTTAATCAACGACTGCGCTGCGAGTTAAATCACTCTCGCTTCGTCGACCGGAATACAAATAAAAACCCGTTTGGACTGAGCTTGTCGAAGGCCCAGCGCGGGCATCAAGGTGACCGGAGCCAACGCCCTCATACGCGGGTACGCCAAATCGGTCGTCGGCTCCGGTCACTTTGCTGCTTCAAAGTTCTGAGTGAGGGATCAAGTCACCATGAATCTGAGTTTCTCCTGATTCAGCAGAATCAAATTTAGGCCAATGGACTGCGGACATCGCCCGCCTCGTTTCACCGGTTGAACGCATACCGTTCTCGTCCGGTGATCGCCTTGCGGACGAAGCACTGGTGTGGAAAAAGGCTCAAAAGAAGAACGAGAAAGACTGAGGATTGAACCCTTTGCTGCTGCCGCGATTCCTTCTGTTACGCACCGCAATTAGTGCGCACAGAAATAACCTAAGCAGACTTCAGAAAAGCAAACTGACCTTGCCCCTCATCCACGTACCCCGTAGCCCTCATTTACGCGGCGTGTTTTGACTGAGCCGTGCGCCAGTTTTCT